>DATGVY010000490.1:0-2370 GCA_035299845.1 Streptosporangiaceae bacterium | reverse complement strand
GGGTCGTTGAGAACCCGCTTGCTGACCACCGGGACTTCTGAGATGGCGAACTTTTTCGACAAGGTCCTCCGCGATGGTCCAGGTTCTGCCGAGCGGAAGTCAGCGCGGAAACCCTGGTGGCAGACGACGAAGACCTCACGTCAGGGGCTCATGCTAAGCGCTCTGTGGGCGGTCTTGGGCCTGAGTGCGCTGCTGACCGTGCTTCTCGGTGGGGCTCCAACCGCGTACTTGGCGGGGGCAGTGATCTCGCTGGCAATGGCTGGCACCAGTTTTGTGACCGCCGTTATGTTGCGGCGACGAGAACGATCTGGTGCGGAGGCAGATTCTGCGAGTCAGCCCGGTCCTCCCCCGTCCTCCTGACAGGTGCCGGTCCTTTGCCGGGGAAGCTGCCTGTCAAGGGCCTGCCCGGAGCGAAGCGAAGGGACGCGACCGCAGGGAGCGACCTTGACAGGGAGCTTTCGCGGCGACACGATGCCCGGCGCGGGAGGACGGCCCGGCCACTCTTGCAGGCGCGGCCACCGAGGGTGCGTAACGGCGGGGACCGCCAGGCGGCAGACGCGGGGCTAACCGCGTTGCGGCAGCGGCCCGCGCCGGTGCGCGGCAGCGCTAAAGGCAGCGGGCCAAGCTGCCGCCCCAGAGCGGCGAGGCTTCCCCGCGACCCCAGCCGCCAACGGCGCGCACTCTCGACAGTTCACGCATTCCCTGGTGACCCACGCGTCCACGCTTAGAGCCTGGCCACGGCCGGACGGCCCGGCGCGCCGAAGGCGTGCCCTTGAAGCCGTGGAGAAAGTTGTCACAGCCGGGAAGAGGGCAGGCTGTCCGGCTCCGCTTGATGTGCGACACCGTGGCTTCACTTGATGCGCGACACTCCCGCAATGCTTCGGGAGTTGAACGTGGTCGAGCGGAGGTACCAGGCAGTGCTTGAGGTCCTGGACGGCACTCCGGTCACCGAGGTTGCGCAGCGGTTCGGGGTAGCCCGCCAGACGGTGCACCGCTGGGTGGCCCGTTACCGCGAAAGCGGCCTGGACGGACTGGCTGATCGGTCACACGCACCGCAGGCGCATCCCTGGCGGGTCAGCGCAGAGATCGAGGCGGTGATCTGCGACCTGCGAACCGCGCACGGCAGCTGGGGTCCGCGCCGCCTGGCCTTCGAGCTGGAGCGCCGAGGTTACCCGGGCGTCTCCCGGTCCACTGTCTACCGGGTGCTGGTCCGGTACCACCTGATCGAGCCGGTCTCCCGGCGCAGGCGCCGAGACCAGTACCGCCGCTGGGAACGCTCGGCGGCGATGGAGCTGTGGCAGATGGACGTGACCGCGAGCCTGTTCCTGGCTGACGGCCGCGAGTGCAAGGTCATCACCGGGATCGACGACTACTCCCGGTTCTGCGTCATCGCCACGGTCGTCGCCCGGGCCACTGGCCGGGCGGTCTGCCTGGCGTTCACCACGGCGATGGCCGAGTATGGAATCCCCGCCGAAGTGCTCAGCGACAACGGCAAGCAGTTCACCGGACGGTTCGGCAGGCCCCGCCCGGCCGAGGTGCTGTTCGAGCGGATCTGCCGCGAGAACGGCATCACTCAGCGGCTGACCAAGCCCCGATCGCCCACAACCACGGGGAAGATCGAGCGGCTTCACCAGACGCTGCAGCTGGAGCTGCTCAACGTCCACGGCCCCTTCGCCTCGGTGGAGGACGCCCAAGCGGCGGTCGACGCCTGGCGCAAGGATTACAACACCAGGCGGCCGCACCAGTCCCTGAACATGGCGTTCCCTGCCGCCCGGTTCACCGCCCCCGCCGCTGACGGGCTCGGCCTGCGGATACCCGCCGAGCTGACCAGGAAATTGCAGCCTCCCGCTGGCGCCGAAGAACCCGAACCTGACGACAGGGCGGCTGCACCGCCCCCGCCAGGCCCCGGCAGCGGCAGCGGGCATGGCAAGGCCGTAGAGCTGGACCGGGTAGTCCCTCCGTCGGGCAACCTCTGGATCGCGGGACAGCAGGTCTGGCTCGGGCCCGCGATGACCGGGCGCACCGTCCGGCTCTGGGCCGGTCTCAGCCAGGTTCACGTCCTGCTCGACGGCCACCGGATCAAGACCCTGCCGTCCCGGCTCGACGCCCGCGACCTGGCCCGCCTCACCGCGTCCGGCGCCCAGCCCGCCGGGCCGCCGCCGCTGCCTCCGGCAGCCGGGGACGTAACTGAGGTCGACCGGACCGTGAACGCATCCGGCAACGTCAGCCTCGGCGACCACGTCATCAGCGCCGGGCTCCCGCTAGCCGGGCAGCGCATCACCCTGCGCCTGGACGGCCCGGTCGCCCACGTCCTGGCCGCAGGCGTCATCGTCCGCACCGTCGCCTGCCCCGTCCCGCCCGAGGGCCGCC
>DATGVY010000489.1:0-7852 GCA_035299845.1 Streptosporangiaceae bacterium | reverse complement strand
GCCCGCTGCCCGGCTGCCCGCTGCCCGGCTGCCCCCTGCCCGGCTGCCCGCTGCCGGCTGCCCCCTGCCCGGGCTCAGCGCGGACGGGTTTGCGGCGGCCGGGCTGGCCCCTGCCCGGCTGCCCGCTGCCCCCTGCCCGGGCTCAGCGCGGACGGGTTTGCGGCGGCCGGGCTGCCCGCTGCCCGGCTGCCCGCTGCCCGGGCTCAGCGCGGACGGGTTTGCGGCGGCCGGGCTGGGCGCTGGACCGGGCGCTGGACCGGGCCGCTAGACTCCCCGTCCGGCCCCGCGCGGTACCGTCCCTGGTGAACGGCAGATATTGGTGTGATGAAAAACCGCCGTTTCGCCCTCACGCAGCCGTTGGCGTGCCCATGATGTGCGTGCTGGGCCGCGGCGGATCCAGATCGAGGAGACTGGCCTTGTCGACGCTCGAGGAACATCGGAGCACCGGGGCTGACGAGGCTGGAGCAGATGCAGCGGTCGGCCCGCACCCCCGGCTAGCGGTGCTGGGAAGCACCTTTCGCGCGTTCAGCCGGTGGCAGGCTGCGCTGCCCGTCCCGGCGCGCTGGCGGGCCGGCCTGGTGGGCATCCAGCGGCTGCTACGCCGCCACCGGCTGTTCGCCGCCGCACTCGGCCTGGCGGTCGTGCTGCGGGTAATAGTGATGGCGGGCTTCACGCCGGCCGCCCTGTTCAAGCTGGACACCTACGACTACCTGTGGGGCGCCGCCCACCTCGCGCCGAATCCGGTGAATCCCAGCGGGTACTCCCTGTTCCTGTGGCTGCTCCGGCCGTTCCGTTCGCTGATTCTGATCGCTGCGCTGCAGCATCTCATGGGCCTGGGCATCGCGGTGATGATCTACGCGGTGCTGCGGCGTCGTGGCGTCTCCGGCTGGCTGTCCGCGCTCGCCGCGGCCCCGGTGCTGTTCGACCCGGCTCAGCTGCTGATCGAACAGCTGATCATGGCCGACATCCTGGCGATGTTCCTCATGATCGCGGCGTTTGCCATCCTGCTGGTCAGGAAGTCACCGTCAGTATGGCGATCGGCCAGCGCGGCGCTGCTGATGGGCACCTCGGCCATAGTCCGCCCCAACACGCTGCCGGTGATCGTCGCAATTGCGGTTTACCTGCTGGTCATCCGGGCTGGCTGGCGCACGGCATGCGCGGCGCTAGCGGCCGGCCTGCTGCCGGTCGCCGGATACGTCGCGTGGTTCACCGCAGCGACCGGCAACGTCGGCCTGACCAACAGCGAGGGGCTGTTCCTGTGGTCGCGGACCATGTCGTTCGCCAACTGTGCCGTGATCAAGCCACCGCCCGACCTGGCGGCTCTCTGCCTGGGCAGGCAGCCGAGCGCACAGGTACGTCCGACAGCGACCTACCGGCTACTGCCGCGGCAGTACCTCTGGGACCATCGCGCCTGGCTGTGGAAGGATGTCGGGCCCGGGCTCGTGCCCGACGCGGCCGGGTTCACGCCAGCGAACAATGCCCGGGCGAGGGACTTCGCGATCCGTGCGATCGAGGCCCAGCCGCTCGCCTACCTCCGGGTCATCGGGGCCGGCCTGATGCGCACGTTCATTCATTCAAACCAGATGCATTTCCCTGGTACCCAGCCACTTCCGGTCATAGTCAGCCCGGCCAACCTCAGCTACATGCTCGCCGCGGTCCGGGACTATCTCGGGACCACCGACGGGCTCGCCCCCTACGTGTCCAACCGCACGGGGACACGCCTGCAGCAACCGTACGCCACCATGCTCGTCCGGTACCAGGACCTTATCCACCTGCCAGGCCCGCTGCTCGGCCTCATCGTACTCACCGGGCTGGCCGGCCTCTTCATCCCGCGCAGGCGCACCGCCGCCGGGGCCCTGATCTGGATCTCCGCCGCGATGATCATCATCCTGCCGGTGGCTGAGCATGAGTACACCTTCCGGTACGTGATACCCGCCATCCCGCTCGCCTGCCTGGCGGCCGGCCTCGCCCTGCGGAACCGGGACAAGGACGCGCTGGCGTCCGGGTACGGCCAACTGGAAACCCGCCCGCCAGAGCGCCCGAGCGGAGTTGCCGGGACGACCGACCTGGCCGAGTTGCCGCATCCCGCCGACACGGTTGCGGATCCCGCGCCCAGCCTGGGTGATGAATCCCGCGCCGCGCCCGGCCAGGGTGATGAATCCCGCACCGCGCCCGGCCTGGGTGGTGAACCCCGCGCCGTGCCCGGCCATGGTGATGAATCCCGCGCCCGCGCCCGGCCCGGGTGATGGCGGCTGAGGAAGGCGCCCGGCTCCGGCCCGCGTTCCCGGTTGCCCGTAGGATCGGGAACGTGCTCGAAGACGCTGAGATCGGCCGCATCCTGGTCATCGCCGCCCATCCTGACGACGTGGACTTCGGCTCGGCCGGCACGGTCGCGCGCTGGACCGACGCCGGCATCGACGTCACCTACTGCATCGTCACCGATGGCGACGCTGGCGGAAGCGACCCGAGCGTCTCCCGCACCGACATGGCGACGCTGCGGCACGCCGAGCAGACCGCGGCAGCCAAGCAGGTAGGCGTGCACGACCTGCGCTTCCTCGGTTATCCGGACGGCCGGGTGGAAGCGTCCCTCGGCCTGCGCAAGGACCTGGCCCGGGTCATCAGACAGGTCCGGCCCGACCGGCTGGTCTGCCCGTCCCCGGAGCGCAACTACCTCCGCCTCGGCGTCAGCCACCCTGATCATCGAGCAGTCGGATCATCGGCGCTTGATGCCGTCTACCCGGACGCGCGTAACCAGTTCGCCTTTCCCGAACTGCTCGCCGATGAAGGCCTCGAGCCGTGGATCGTGCGAGAAGTGTGGATCGGTGGCGGCCCGGCGCCGAACCATTACGTCGACGTAACGGAGACGTTCCCGCGCAAGGTCGCGGCGCTGCGCGCGCACGTGAGCCAGACCGGCCGCATGGACGGCCTTGAGGAATTCCTCCGCGGCTGGCTCAGCCGGGCGGCTGAGCAGGGCGGTCTGCCGGAAGGCCGCCTGGCGGAGGTCTTTCAGGTCCTCGACACCGGCTGAGTGCCGGTCAGCCGAGACGCCGGGCAGTTGCCCAGCGGGACAGTTCGCGGCGGCAAAGGCGTCAAGCACGAACCCGGACCGCCGGGCCGTTTTCGCGCCTGCCGGATCATGCCAGGATCGTCACATACCCGGCCGGCGTGCGCATCTGGGCACAACCCGGAAAAGATACGGAGTCAGCCTGGAGGATCCCGGACTGGGTCGTTAATGATCCTCGCCAGGCGAGGTACTGGTGCGCCGGGTCCGGCGGTCCTAGGTTTGCATGAGATGCACCTGGTGTTTGGCGAGGAGGAGACCGCATGGCAGAGATAACCGTCACAGTCGACGGGGTGAGCTACGTAGATCACGTCGAGCCCCGGATGCTGCTCGTCCACTACCTGAGAGAAGTCGTCGGCAAGACCGGCACGCCCATCGGATGCGACACGTCCAACTGCGGTGCCTGCACCGTGCTGATGGACGGAGCCTCGGTGAAGAGCTGCTCGGTGCTCGCCGTCCAGGCGGATGGCGCGCAGATCACGACCATCGAGGGCATGGCGAACGGCGAATGGCATCCGCTGCAGCGCGCCTTCCACGAGGAGCACGCGCTGCAGTGCGGCTACTGCACGCCGGGAATGATCATGGCAGCGGCAGACCTGCTCAAGGAAAATCCGCACCCGAGCAACCAGGAGATCCGCGACGGGCTGGAAGGCAACCTCTGCCGCTGCACGGGATATGAGAACATCGTCCGCGCCGTGCGGCGCGCTGCTGAGGCGGGAGTCAGCGAATGACCACGCAGACCGAGACGCACGAGGCGCCGGCCGGGGAACTCGGCAAGGCCCGCCTGCGCAAGGAAGATGACCGCCTGATCACCGGCCAGACCAGCTGGACCGACAACATTACCCTTCCTGGCCTGGTGCACATGGCTCTCCTGCGGAGCCCGTACGCGCACGCGAGGATCACCCGAGTCGACCTGAGTGCCGCCAGAGCGCAGCCCGGCGTGATCGCCGCCTTCGCCGGGGCGGACCTCGCCGATGAGCAGGGCAGCATGCCCTGCGTGTGGCCGGTCACGGACGACATCGTGATGCCGGCCTACCCGCCGATGGCCGTCGACGAGGTGCGGTACGTCGGCGACGCAGTGGCGTGCGTGGTCGCCCGTGACCGGTACGCAGCCGCCGACGCGCTCGCCACGATCGATGTCGACTACGAACCGCTGCCGCCGGTACTTGACATGCGGGCGGCGCTGGACGAGAACTCGCCGAAGGTGCACGAGGCTGGCAACAAGTGCTACGAGTGGACGCTCGCGAACGGCGATATCGACGCGGCCTTCCGTGACGCCCCCGTGGTGATCGAGCGGGACTACGTGCAGCAGCGGCTGATTCCCAGCCCGATGGAGCCTCGCTCCGTGGTCTGCGCACCGATCGGCGATGAATACACGATCTGGTCGGCGACGCAGGTCCCGCACATCGTGCGGATCCTGCTCTCCCTGGTCACCGGGATCGGCGAGCACAAGCTGCGGGTGATCGCGCCCGACGTGGGCGGCGGCTTCGGCTCCAAGCTGGAGTTCATCGCCGAAGAGGTGATCACCGTGCTGGTCGCCCGGAGGGTCGGCCGCCCAGTCAAGTGGACAGAGTCCCGCAGCGAGAGCAACATGGCCAGCCATCACGGGCGTGATCAGCTGCAGCGGATCAGGATTGCCGCGGACCGCGACGGGCGGATCCGCGGCCTGTCGGTTGACCTGCTGGCCAACATGGGCGCCTACCTCAAGATCGTAGGACCAGGCATCCCCCTGCTCGGTGCCTTCATGTACAACGCCATCTACAAGATGGACGCGTACTCGTTCCGCTGCACCGGCGTCTTCACCACCACCACGCCGACCGACGCATACCGCGGCGCGGGTCGGCCGGAGGCAACCTACGCGATCGAGCGGATCATGGACGAGCTCGCCACCGAGCTCGGCATGGACCCGCTCGAGGTGCGCGAACGGAACTGGATCAAGCACGAGGAGTTCCCGTACACGACCATCGCCGGACTGACCTACGACTCCGGAAACTACGAGGCAGCGACGGCGAAGGCCAAGGAGCTTTTCCGCTACGACGAGCTTCGCAGGGAACAATCAGAACGGATATCGCGGGGTGACCCGGTACGCCTGGGCATTGGCGTCTCGACGTTCACGGAGATGTGCGGGCTCGCGCCCTCCAAGTTGCTCGGCCAGCTGAAATACGTGGCCGGCGGCTGGGAGTACGCGTCCATCCGAGTGCTCCCGACCGGCAAGGTCGAGGTGGTCACCGGGACCAGCGCGCACGGCCAGGGCCACGAGACCGCGTGGAGCCAGATCACCGCGGACGCGCTCGGCGTGCCATTCGAGGACGTGCGGGTATTGCACGGCGACACCCTGGTGGCGCCGAAGGGCATGGACACGTACGGAAGCCGGTCGGTGGTCGTCGGCGGAACCGCGGTGCACTCGGCGTGCCTGAAGGTGATCGAAAAGGCCAGGGCCATCGCAGCCAAGCTGCTCGAAGCCCCGCCCGAGGAACTCGAGTTCACCGGCGGCGCGTTCCAGGCTAGCGGGGGTGGGCAGTCGAAGACGATCCAGGAGATCGCGTTCGCCGCATTCGACGCGCACGATCTTCCGGACGGAATGGAGCCGTCGCTTGACTCCGACTCCACGATCGACCCGGCCAACTTCTCCTTCCCGCATGGGACCCACCTGTGCGCGGCCGAGGTCGACACCGAGACCGGCATGGTCACGATCCGTTCGTACGTCGCGGTCGACGACGTCGGCAAGGTGGTGAACCCGCTGATCGTCGAAGGCCAGGTGCACGGCGGGATCGCCCAGGGCATCGCCCAGGCGCTCTACGAGGAGGGCGTCTACGACGATGCAGGCAACCTGCTGACGACCACGCTGGCCGACTATCTGGTGCCGTCCGCCGCCGACCTGCCGTCCTACGTCACCAGTCGGACCGAGACACCGTCGACCACCAACCCGCTCGGCGTCAAGGGCGTCGGCGAGGCGGGCACGATCGCCTCCACACCGGCAGTCGTCAATGCGATCATCGACGCGCTCCGGCCGCTGGGCATCAGGGACATCACGATGCCGTGTACGCCGGAACGCGTCTGGCGCGCGATCGAGTCCGCACGCTCCCTCGGTGATCCCTCCGCCCGCCAGAACGGAGGCACGGCATGATCCCGGCGAAGTTCGACTACGTCCGGCCATCCTCGCTGGATGAGGCCGTCAGCGCGCTGGCCGGCGGCGGCGAGGACGCCAAGGTCATCGCCGGCGGGCAGAGCCTGCTGCCGCTGCTCAGGCTCAGGCTCGCCTACCCGGACCTGCTCGTGGACGTCGGCGGCATCGCCGAACTGCGCGGGGTCAGCGACCAGGGCGGCACGCTGCGGATCGGCGCCCGCACCACCCACTACGACATCGTCGGCGACCCGCTCATCGCCGCGCATTGCGGGCTGCTCGCTGAGGCGGCTGGCACGGTCGCCGACCCCGCGGTCCGGCACCGCGGCACCCTCGGCGGCTCGCTCGCGCACGCCGACCCTGCTGGCGACCTGCCCGCGGTGATCCTCGCGCTGGACGCGACGCTCACCGCCCGCGGGCCGGGCGGCGAGCGGGAGATCAGCGCCGCCGACTTCTTCGTCGACTACCTCACCACCGCGCTGCAGCCCGGCGAGATCCTCACCGCGATCAAGGTCCCCAAGCTCGGGGACGGCTGGGGTTACCGTTACGAAAAGTTCCACCGCACCGCGCAAGCCTGGGCTATCGTCGGCGTGGCCGCACTGACCAGGCGCTCTAACGGGCAGGTGGCGGAGGCCAGGATCGGCCTGACTAACATGGGGCCTGTCCCAGTCAGGGCCACGGCCGCGGAATCGGCCGCGGCCGGCGTGTCGGCCAGCCACGACGCGCTGCGTTCGGCCGCCGCCTACGCGGACGAAGGAACGCAGCCGCCCGGCGATCTGCACGGTGCGCCCGACTACCGGCGCCATCTGGCGCGGGTGCTGACAGGAAGGGCGCTCGCAGCGGCGGCAGGAGTCTGAGAGATGGAGCTAGAGCATTCATTCACCGTTCCGGTCCCCCTGGACAGGACGTGGGATGTGCTGCAGGACGTGGAGAGGGTGGCGCCCTGCATGCCGGGCGCCTCCCTCGACTCCGTGGACGGCGACGAGATCAAGGGCCGGATCAAGGTGAAGGTCGGCCCCATCTCGATGACGTACGCGGGCACAGCGCGCTTTACCGAGCGGGACGCCGCGGCCGGCACGATGAAGCTGGAGGCGTCAGGGAAGGAAACGCGGGGGGCGGGCACGGCATCGGCGACCGTGCGCTCGGAGTTGCACGGCGAGGGTGACCAGACCCACGTCATCGTGCGTACCTCGCTGAACGTGACCGGCCGGCCCGCGCAATTCGGCCGGGGCGTGATGGCCGAGGTCGGCGGCAAGCTGATCAGCATTTTCGCCGCCAATCTTGCGGACATGCTGACGGCCGACAACGCCGCCGGGCCGCCGGCAGCGGCTAGCCAGGAAGGCCCGGCGGCGGCCGGCGCCGGGGCCGGGACGGAAGCAGACCTGGCGCTGCCGGTCGAGGAGCTGCATCTCGCCCTCCGTTCGTATAACAGCCTGCGGCGGGACGGGATTCACACCGTCGGGGAGCTTGCCGCCCGCACCGAGCAGCAACTGCTCGCCATCGACCACATCGGCCCCGCCTCGGTCGAGGAGATCAGGCAGAAGCTTGCCGAGCGCGGTCTGTCACTGAGCAGCGCCGAGACGAGCACTGCCGCAGGAAGCACAGCCGCGGTCGGCACCGGCGCTGGCAGCGCGTCCGCAAGCGCCTCGGCCGGCACCGGCCCGGGC
>DATGVY010000488.1:0-5825 GCA_035299845.1 Streptosporangiaceae bacterium | reverse complement strand
TTCGACGTGAGCAAGGTGCGAGCTGCCTACCCGGCGCTCGCCGACGGCTATGCCTACCTGGATGGCGCCGCCGGCACCCAGCTGCCGGAGTCCGTCATCGACGCGATCGGCGGCGCCTACCGGGCGGGCCTCGGCAACGGCGGCGGCGCGTTCCCGGCGAGCCGCCGGTCCGACGCGATCACCGCGGAGTGCCGCGCGGCGGTGGCCGACCTCACTGGCGGCACGGCAGCGGGCGTGATACTCGGGCCGAACATGACGACGCTGACCTTCCGCCTGGCGGCCGCGCTCGCCGCGGCATGGGGGCCGGGTGACGAGGTGGTCGTGACCCGGCTCGATCACGATGCCAACGTCCGGCCGTGGGTCCGCGCGGCGGCCAGGGCCGGGGCGACCGTCCGCTGGGCCGATATCGACCTGCCGGCCGGGGAGCTGCCCGCCGCGCAGTTCGGTGACCTGGTCAGTGACCGCACCCGGCTGGTCGCGGTCACGGCCGCGAGCAACGTGATCGGCACCCGGCCGGACGTGGCGGCGATCACGGCGATCGCGCGGGCCGCTGGCGCGCTCAGCTACGTCGACGGGGTGCATGCCACCCCGCACGGGCCGACCGACGTGCGCGCGCTGGGCGCTGACTTCTACGCCACCAGCGCCTACAAGTGGTCCGGGCCGCATGTCGGGGCCGTGATCGCCGATCCCGCGCTGCTTGAGTTCATCCGCCCGGACAAGCTAGTGCCGTCGCCGGACACGGTGCCCGAGCGGTTCGAGCAGGGCACGCCGCCGTTCGCCGACCTGGCGGGCGTCACCGCGGCGGTGGAGCACCTGGCGGCGCTCGGCGACGCCGCCTCGGGAACGCGGCGCGAGCGGCTGCTGGCCGCGATGACGGCAGCGCAGGAGCACGAGGAGCGGCTGGCCGGCGTGCTGCTCGGCAGGCTGGCCGCCATGCCGCATGTCACGACCTACGGCCAGGCCCGTCACCGCACGGCGACTGCCTACTTCAACGTGGCCGGGCGGACGCCCCGGCAGGTCGCCGAGCACCTCGCCGCCCGCAGGATCAACGTGTGGAATGGCCACAACTACGCCTGGGAGCTCACCGGTGTCCTCGGCATCCGGGATGCGGGCAGCGCGGTGAGGGCCGGGCTGGTGCACTACAACGACGCCGATGACGTGGACAGGCTGCTCGCGGCCGTCGCGGAGCTCGCGGGCTAGGCCGGGTCAGGCAGCAGGCGGCCGGTGCCGGGCAGGGCGGCCGGGCCCAGCTAGCCGGGCCGGGCAGTATGACCGCGGCGGAAGGCGACCACCAGGCAGAGCCGGAAATAGCCGCGCACCGCCGGGGCGGCGCGTCACGCCCCGCGTCACGCCCTGCGTCACGCCCCCTGGTCCTCGCCGAGCGCGCGGCGGAAGGCGACCACCAGGCAGAGCCGGAAATAGCCGCGTACCGCCAGGGCGGCGCGTCACGCCCCCTGGTCCTCGCCGAGCGCGTAGCGGTACAGCCGGGACTCGCGGACTGTGAAGCCGACCCGCTCGTACAGCCTGCCCGCCGCCGCCCGGGACGGCCGTGAAGTCAGGTCCACCGTCCTGGCGCCTGCCGCCCTCGCCGCCCGCAGCGCCGCCTGCGTCAGCGCCTCGCCGGCCCCCTGGCCCCTGGCGGACTCATCGACGACAACGTCCTCGATCCACGCCCGGATCCCGGTCGGGAGCGGGAACATCGCCAGCGTCAGCGTGCCGGTGATAACGCCCGATGAGCGGGCGAGCAGCACGGTGACCGCCGGACTCGCCACGATGTTCTCCAGCGCCGCCCGGTCGAGCGGCGGCGCGCTTCCTGACAGCTGCGGCAGCAGGCGGCCGAACGACTCGACCACCTCATCGGTCACCTTGCCGAGCACCTCTACCTGGACGGCCACGCGGGCAGACTACCGTGCCCGGCGCGCGGATTCCCGCTCAGCCCGGGCCCGCTCAGCCCGGGCCCGGTCAGCCCATTTCGCTCAGCCCATTCCGGTTAGCCCATTCCGCTCAGCGGAGGCCCGCTCAGCCCAGGCCGAGCGCCCGCAGCGCCGCGGCTGTTCCGGCGGCCGTCACGATGACGGCGAGAAACGGCGCGCGCGCCACCAGGGCAGCCACCGCTGCTGCCATCCCGGCCAGCCGGGCCGGATCGGCGTGCAGCGCCTGGCCGCTCGCGAGCGTCTGCACCGCGGCGAGCGCCGCGAGCAGCGCGACAGGGACGAGTTCGGCGAACCGGCGGGGGAGCGGGCGGGCCAGCAGCCGCTGCGGCACGGTCAGGCCGGCCAGCTTCAGCGCGTAGCAGCCCCCGGCGGTGGCCAGCACGGCGATCCACGTCCCGGTCATGGCAGTCCGCCCGCCGGCGCGGCGGGCCCGCCGCCGGTGCCGTCCGCCAGCGCGCCGGCCAGCGCGGCGGAGGCCGCGAGGATCACCGGGACGCCCGGCGGGCAGAACGGCGTGGCCGCGAGCGCGATCACCGCGCCGAGCAGGCCAACCCCGCGCTCGGTCCAGCCCGCCCGCAGCTGCGGCCAGATCAGCGCGAGGAACGCCGCTGGCCCGATCACGTCGAGCCCGATTGACTGCGGCGAGCCCAGTCGGCCCGCCCCGAGCGCGCCGATGGCGGTGGTGAGATTCCAGCTGAGATAGAGGCTGGCGAACGTCGCACGGAAGCCCGCCCGGGCGGACGCGCCATCGGGCTGCGCCAGCGCGATGGCGGTCGACTCGTCGATCACGCCGTGCGCGGCCAGCAGCCTGGCCGGGCCCCGTACCTGGAGCAGGCCCGCCAGCCGCAGCCCGTACAGCGCGTTCCTGCTGCCGAGCAGCACCGCGCTTGCGGCGCCCGCGACCAGGCTTCCGCCGGCGGCGACCACCCCGGCCAGCGCGAACTGCGAGGCGCCGGTATAGGCGAGCAGGCTCAGCACGCACGCCTGAACCGCGGTCAGCCCTGAGCTGACCGCGGCCGCGCCGAACGCCAGGCCGGACGTGCCGACGGCCAGCCCGAGCATCAGCCCGTCACGCACCGGCCTGGCCGGCGCAGGGACAGGCTGCTGCCCGGCCTGATCTGCCATGCGGGAACGCTATCCGGCCGTCAGCCGCCGGTTCTTGTACGTTCTTGCCGGGCTGACGGCGCGCTCCCGCTGGTAGGCGCCGGGCGGGACGCCGACCACCCGCTTGAAGTGCCGGGTCAGGTGCGGCTGGTCGGCGAAGCCGGTCTCGGCGGCGACCTCGGCGGGTCGCAGCCCGGCGTCAAGCAGCCGCCGGGCAAGCCGGACCCTCAGCTGGTTGAGGTAGGCGTGCGGCGGCAGGCCGGTCGCGTCGCGGAACTCCCGCAGCAGCGCGAACGGGCTCATCCCGGCGGCCGAGGCGAGCTCGTCGAGGCTGGGGGGGTCGGCGAGACTATCCGCGAGCACCTCCTGCACCGCGCGCACGGTGACCGATGATTGACGGGGCCGCCGCGGCGGGTCTGCCGCGCTGGCCAGTCGCGCATGGGCGCTGAGAACGCCGGCCAGGGCGGTCCGCAGCAGGCTGGAGGACGCCAGCCGGTCGCCGTGCTCGGCGGCCACGTGCGCGGCCCGCAGCAGCCGGGCGCAGCGCGCGTCGTCGATCACCGTCTCGGGGAAGGACGGCGTGCCGCCGGGCGCGCCGAGCTCGCTGGCGATGTCGGCCATCAGGTCGACCGCCGGATAGAGCACCCGGTAGGACCACCCGTCCGGCACGCCGGCCTGCCCGGTGTGCACCACTTCCGGGTTGAGGAGAGCCACCGCGCCAGGCCCGGCTCGCAGCAGCTGGCTGCCGTAGTCGAACTCCTCCACACCGGACTCGATCACTCCGACGGTGTACGTCTCGTGCGCGTGCCTGCCGTAGCGGTGCGTGACAAACCTGGCACGCAGCAGGTCGACCCCGGGCACCGCGTCGTGCCGCCAGTAGCGGGCCATCTCGGTAGGCATACCGTCATGCCTACCCGATCCTGGCGTGCCGCGCGCTACTGGGCCGGGACGGGGGCGGCGCGGCCGGCCAGCAGCTCGAGCGCGTGCTCGACCAGCGCGATCAGGACGTCCCGGCCGGATGCCGGCTGGCGCGCGTCGCACATGACGACCGGGACCTCCGGGTCCAGGTCGAGCGCTGACCTGACGTCATCGGCGCGATAGCGCCTGGCTCCGTCGAAGCAGTTCACCGCCACGATGAAGGGCATGTCGCGCCGCTCGAAGTAGTCAACGGACGGGAAGCAGTCGGCGAGCCTGCGGGTATCGGCCAGCACGATGGCGCCAAGCGCGCCGCGGGCCAGCTCGTCCCACATGAACCAGAAACGCTCCTGCCCAGGCGTCCCGAAGAGGTAGATCACCAGGTTGTCCCTGATCGTGATCCGGCCGAAGTCCAGGGCGACGGTGGTGGTGGTCTTGCGCTCCGCGCCGTGGATATTGTCCAGGTGGGTGCCCGGCTCGCTGAGCGGCTCCTCGGTACGCAGCGGCCGGATCTCGGTAACCGAGCCCACCAGCGTGGTCTTGCCGACGCCGAAACCGCCGGCGATGAGGATCTTGATGGCAACGGGCACGCCTGCCGGGCCGTCGGCCCGCTCAGAGCCGGCGTAGGCCATCGACTACCTCCCTGAGGATGCGCGGATCAGGCAGCCGCGCAGGCGGAATGGGGTGATGAATCCGGATGAGGGACCGGTCCCGCAGATCGGAGATCAGGATTCGGACGACGCCGAGCGGCAGGTCGAGATCCGCCGCGATGTCAGCCACCGACGCGGGCAGGCGGCACAGCCGCAGCACCTCGAAATGCTCGGGGTCCAGGTCGAAGGGATCCGGCCGGGCGCCCCGGATTGCCGTGACGAGCGCGATCAGGTCCAGGCTCTCGCCAGTCGGGCGGGTCCGGCCGCGGGTCAGCGCGTAGGGGCGGACCACCGGGCCCGCTTCCTCGTCCAGCCAGCTGTCACGGGGCGACGGCATGTCAGGGCTCAGTCCGGGTAGGCCTCGGCCGGTCCCGGCCGGGGGTTCACGGAAAGGTGCGGGCCTACTCGCTTCACCAGGACAGCCATCTCGTAGGCGATGAGGCCGGCGTCAGCGGCTGCCGGGCTCAGCACGGCCAGGCAGCTGCCCTCGCCCGCGGCCGTCACGAACAGGAACGCGGTCTCCATCTCCACGATGGTCTGCCGGACCTGGCCGCCGCCGAAGTGCCGGCCGGCCCCCCGCGCCAGGCTCTGGAAGCCGGCCGCCACCGCGGAAAGGTGCTCGGCATCCTCGCGGGTAAGGCCCTGCGATGCGCCGATGACGAGGCCGTCGCGGGACAGGATGACCGCCTTGTCGATCTGCGTGACACGAGCCACCAGGTCATCAAGGAGCCAGTTCAGGTCACCAGCCGTGCCCGCGTCCTGGCTGTTGCGCTGTTCCGCTGCAGCCACCATTTTCCCCCCTGCCGTTACTCGTCACTCAGGTGCGTTCCGGTGCTCCCGTCCTCACCGGCGGTATCGGCTTCCGCCGGTTCCGCTGCGTCCGCCGCCGCGGTGGCACTCCGTTCTGGCGCGTCAAAGACCGACCGGCCGCGCTGCCAGCCCTGCTGGATGGCGGCGATCGTGGCGCGGGCGTCATCCGGCGAACGGTCACCGGGCCCGTCGGCGTCGGCCGGCTGCCCGTCGGGGCCCAGGTCAGCGTGGTCTGCGCCGTCCCGCAGCTGCGGCGCCAGGCTGGCCTGGCGTACCCGCCTCGGCAGGTCGAGCTCACCCAGGTCGGCCGTGCTCGCGGGGTCCGCTGCCAGTGATTCGGGCGGCTCCGGCCATTGCGCGTCGCCAGGGTGGAGGAGCGAGTCGCCGGGCCCCGCGCCCGGCTCGGCGGGGG
>DATGVY010000487.1:0-4834 GCA_035299845.1 Streptosporangiaceae bacterium | reverse complement strand
GCGGGCGTCCCGGCCGACCAACGGCACGCCCGCGCGCAGTCGCTGCTCGCGGCGGCGGCACGGTCGGCCCAGGCCGCGCTCAGGGGCTGCGCGACAGTAGGCCAGCCGGCCAGCACGTCGTAGGGCCGGTCAATGCAGTCGTAGGCGCCGGCGCACCCGCTGCAGGATTACCCGCACCTCGATCCGTTTCATGATCCCGGGGATTTCTCAGTCGCTACGACTGAGAAATCCCCGGGATCATGAAACCCACGGCCGGGCAGCTGCCCGTAAAGCAGGATTGCCGCAGGATGGCGGCGCATGCGATGGCGAGACCTGCGGCTGTCGCCACCTGACGAAATCCCTGGCCGAGTTCGGCCGCTGCGGCCTCGCCGGCCGCGGTGCGCCCTGGACTGTCGGTGCGCTCTGGTAGGAACGGATCATGGCGGGACGGACTATGCAGATGGGCGTCATCCTTCCTGGCGGGACCGCCGGCGAGCAGCTTGCGCAGGCTGTGCTGGCCGAGGAGGCCGGGTGGGACGGCGTGTTCGTGTGGGAGGCCGCATACGGGGTCGACGCGTGGGCACTGCTGGCGGCGATCGCGGCCCGCACGGCCAGGGTCCGGCTCGGCTCGCTGCTCACCCCGCTGCCGTGGCGGCGTCCCTGGAAGGTCGCGAGCCAGGTCGTGACACTGGACCAGCTCTCCGGTGGCCGGGCGATCCTGGCGGTGGGACTTGGTGCGGTGACCACCGACCTGCCGCTGACCGGGGAGGTCATGGACCTGCGCGGCCGTGCGGAGCGTCTGGACGAGGGCATCGACCTGATTCGCGGGCTGTGGGAAGGGCGAGCGAGCTATCACGGCCGCCATTTTGACTACGACTGCGAGCGGGACGACCTTGTGCGGGTCGGGCGCCCTGTCCAGGAGCGCATCCCGATCTGGGTCGTCGCCGCCTGGCCGAGGCCAGCCTCCATGCGCCGGGTCCTGCGCTGTGACGGCATCATCCCCCAGTACGACCTGGGCGGACGGGACGCCACGCCGCAGGATGCCCTGGCCATGCGGGCCTGGCTGGCGGAGCGCGGAGCCAGGCCGGACCTCGAAGTGATCGCCGACGGCGAGACTCCGGCCGACGATCCGGCAGCCGCATCGGCACGGGTCACCCCATGGGCCGAGGCGGGGTGCACCTGGTGGCTGGAGACCCGGTGGGAGATGCCGCATGACGCGCAAGACCGGATGCGGGAGGTCCGCCAGCGGCTGGCCGCCGGGCCGCCAGCCGCCGCCGCGGCGGCCGATGGCGGCTGAGGCCCAGGAGCGTCACTGCGCAGGACGAGGAGCGCGATGGAAACGTGGTCGAAGTCCATGATCCGACCATCGAGGCTGGCGCTGGTCGGGCGGCCACCTGGCACTCGTCCTCCGCTCCAGGCCGCGGCTGGTGGTCACCAGCCCGCTCTGGCTGCGCCATCGATGACCACCGCTGGCACTGGCTGGCCCGGTGCGGAGCTCCCTGGTCGGCTGCGTACAAAATCTGTCGGGGCTTAGCTCTGCGCGGTGATCTGGTGCTGGCGTAGCTCGCGCATGACCCGGCGGCGCTCGGTGCCGGTGAGCTTGTCGATATAGAGCTCGCCATGCAGGTGGTCGGTCTCGTGCTGCAGGCAGCGAGCCAGCTCGCCGGTCCCCGCTACGGTGACCGGCCGCTGCTGGAGATCGACTCCTTCGGCTACGGCATACCAGCTGCGGACCCTGTCCGCGCTGACGCCGGGGATGGACAGGCACGCCTCGGGGCCGTCCTGGGTGCCGGCCGCCGCGACGATCCGCGGGTTGATGAGGTACCCGAGCTGGCCGTCGACGTTGTAGGAGAACGCCGCCAGGCCGGAGCCGATCTGAGGGGCGGCGAGCCCGGCGCGGCCAGGTTCCTGCACGGTGTCCATGAGGTCGGCGACGAGCTGGGCGAGCGCGTCATCGAATCGGGTGACCTGCTCGGCTGGCGTGCGCAGCACGGGATCGCCCAGCAGCCGCAGCGGGCGGACAGTCATGGCCGTGTCCTGTCCTCGCTGTCGTCGGCCAGCTTGCCGAGGCGGTCAAGGACGAGCTGATGCCAGGCCAGCTCCGCCTCGATCCGCAGCCGCGCGTGCTCGGCGACGAGGTCATCGGCGACGGTCTGGTCCGGCCACGCCCGGTCCCGGTGCCTGGCGAACCGGGCGGCCTGCGCGGTCAGCAGCCTTACCCGGTCGTCGAGGTACCCGCGCAGGATGCCCTCGTCCAGATCGCCGCTCATCGCCAGGGCAAGGTCGACCGGGTCCGGCCGCAGCCCGGCCTCCTGCAACGCCTCCGCGCGCAGTGCCTTGAGCTCGCGGCGGCCCTCGCCGGTGATCGCGTAGACCGTGCGGGCGGGCAGCCTGCCATCCTGTTCGGTCCGCAGCGCCTCGATCAGGCCCTCCGCCGCCAGTCGGTGCAGCGCACCGTAGAGCGACCCCGGGCGCACATCGGACCAGAGCTCGGCCCGGTCAAGCCGGGCGCCCCGGCGCAGCTGGTGCCCGTACATCGGGCCGCGCTTGGCCAGGGCGCCGAGCACGAAGAGCCTTGTCGGGTTCACCACATTAGTAAAACACGACTGCTCAAATATGAGTAGTCGTGGTCGACTTCCAGGAGGGGCGCTTCGGCTCAGGCGGCTGGCCACGGCCCGGCAGCTGGCCACGGCCCGGCAGCTAGCCACGGCCGCCGGCCGGGCGGGCCGGCGACTTGCTGGAATACTGCTCCGATGGCTATCCATGTTGCCCGGCTGATCGAGGCGTTCTACGGCGAGCTGTGGAACAAGTGGAACGACTCGGCCGTCGACGCCACGCTCGACGTCGCGTTCAGCTTCCGCGGGTCTCTCGGCCGGGAGACGGCCGGCCGGGACGGCTGGCGGGGCTACCACGACTCCGTCCGCGCGGGCTCGGCCGACTTCCGCAACGAGATACTTGACCTGGTCTGCGAGGGGCAGCGAGCGGCCGCGCGACTGCGCTACACCGGCACCCATACCGGCCCGCTGCTCGGGCTTGCGCCCACGCACCGGCGCTTCGAGTACGCGGGGGCGGCATTCTTCACCGCGGACCAGGGCCTGCTGACCAGCGCCTGGGTCCTCGGCGATCTCGACGGGCTCCGCCGGCAGCTCGGCTGAGGCAGTGCCCGGGCCGACGCATGCCGCGGGAAGAAGGCCGGCCTTCGGCGGCTCCACGATCAGCTCATGACGGCGATCGAAGGCCTTCGGCGGGTCGCCTTCCGGTAGTACGGCGCATGATGCTGGCCCGCCGCGGGGCCGCCGCGCCGGATGCCGCAGGCAACCGCAGGCCTGGCACCGTGCTGACGGTGACCCGGCCAGCTAGGTGCTGATGACCTGGAAGGTCGCCAGGGTCGGGTCCGCGGCGTAGGCGATGCGGCCGCCGTCGGCGAGCACCTCGCGCAGCGCGTCGAGCGCGTCGGCGGTGATCAGCTCGCCGGGGGCGAGCACTGGGACGCCGGGCGGGTACGGCGCGATCAGCTCCGCGCTGACCCGGCCGACGGCGGCGGCCGCGCGCACGGTCTCGTTCGGCGCGAAGAACGCCTCCCGGGGCGCGAGCACCGTCTCCGGCACGACCGTCCAGGCCGCCGCGGCCACCGGAGCCCGCGGGCTGCCGCGGTGCCGCTCGACCGACGCGATCAGCGTCTGGGTGAACGCCCCGACGGTGTCGGCGTCATCGGCCAGCGTGACGATCGGGATGATCGTGTCGCGATCGGCAAGCTCGACCGGCATCCCGGCGGCGATCAGGTCCTTCTCGATCGCGTGGCCGTGCGCGCCGGTGCCTGCCAGCAGCACGACCAGCTTCGCTGGCTCCACGCCAGGCCCGTCAAGCACGTCGAGCCCCGGCACCTCGCGCAGCCGCTGCCGGCCGGCGGCGACGCAGGAAAGCAGCCGGGCGCACAGCTCCTTTCCGTCCCTGGCCAGCAGCGCCCGCGCGGCGTCGATGCTCGCCATGATCGAGCCAGTAGGGCTGGTCGTGTGGGTGGCCTCGAAGGCGCGGTCAAGCCGCGCCGCGTCCAGCCGCGCGGTCCTGGCGAACACCAGCGCGCCCTGGCTGTAGGCGGGCAGCGCCTTGTGCGCGCTTGTCACCATCGCGTCCGCGCCCGCGGTGAGCGCGTGCGGCGGCAGGCCGGGGTGAAAGCCGAGGTGCGCAGCCCAGGCGGAATCGACGATGAGCGGGACGCCGGCCTCGTGCGCGGCCGCGGCGTGCCCGGCAAGGTCACCGATCGTCCCGACGTAGGACGGCTCACCGAGGAACACCCCGCACGCGCCCGGGTGGGCCGCGAGCGCGGCCCGCACGGTCTCGACACCGACCGCCGCTGGCAGGCCCGATGCCGGGTCCACTTCCGGCCGGACCCAGACCGGGCGCAGCCCGGCCAGCACCAGGCCGAGCAGCAGCGAACGGTGCAGGGTCCTGGTGACGATCGCGCAGCGCCCGGGTTTTCCCGCGGCCAGTGCGAGTGCCTGGTTGCCGTGCGTGGAACCGCCCACCGAGAAGCGGCACCAGTCTGCGCCCCACAGCCGGGCGGCCCGACCCTCGGCGTCAGCCAGCAGCGCGTCCGCACGCTTGATCGGGGCGATCGCCCCGTACAGCGGCGCGTCCCCGGCCACGACCGTCCCGACCAGGTCATGCCGCTGCTTGTGGCCTGGGACGGACATCGGCGTGAGCTGCCCGGCTTCGGCCTGCCCGGTGAATCGCAGCCAGCCATCAAGCAGCGGCGCGTCCGCCCGCAGGCCGCGCGGGTCGCGCGGGTCGCGCGGATCACGGGGGTCCCGGGGATCACGGGGGTCCCGGGGATCACGCGGGTCGCGGGGATCGG
>DATGVY010000486.1:0-9239 GCA_035299845.1 Streptosporangiaceae bacterium | reverse complement strand
GCAGGTGGCGGGCGCGCCGCGTCCGCCGGAGACGGCGCAGGGCCGGGCCGGCCGGCGAAGGCAGGTGGCGGGCGCGCCTCGTCCGCCGGGGACGGTACTGCGGCCGCCGGGCTGGCCATGCCAGGCGACGCGGATGCCGACCGGCGCTGGCTGGCCGAGGCCATCGAGCTGTCCAGGTGCTGCCCCCCGTCCGCGTCCGCCTTCTCCGTCGGCGCGATCCTGGTGGCCGCGGACGGCAGCGTCATCGCGACCGGCTTCTCTCGCGAGCGGGATCGCCGCGACCACGCCGAAGAGGTGGCGCTCGGCAGGGCCGCATTGCCAGGCGCCCGGCCGGGCCCCGATGCTGCGCTGCCCCCCGGCAGCCCGCGGGCGGCGGCAGGCGGCGGGCGGCTGGCCGGGGCTACCCTGTACAGCTCGCTGGAGCCATGCGCCGCCCGCGCATCAAGGCCGCGCCCGTGCACCGAGCTCATCATCGCGGCCGGCCTCCGCAGGGTGGTCATCGCCTGGCTGGAGCCGCCGGTCTTCGTCGAAGGCGGCGGGGCCGCCAGGCTGCGTGCCGCCGGGGTCACGGTCATCGAGATCCCCGAACTGGCCGCCGCCGCCCGCGCCGTCAACGCGCACCTGCTGCACAGCTGACCAGCCCACAGACCGAAGATCGCCGTTGACCTCAACCATGGTTGAAGTCCTAGCCTCCGATCTGGGCCACGGGTGACCCGGCCGACGGCATGCTGACCGGGCCATGGCGAGCACGGGGCGACGTGAGGAGACTGGCGTGATCTTGATCACCTCATCGGCTTCGGCCTGGATGACCCCAGGGGTAGCGGTCAGTGGGCGTCGGCGCAGTCGGCGTTGAGTCCCGTGACCTCGCCAGCTACCCCTGATCATGAACGCCGGCCCGATGCCTTACAGTGACGGCCGTGAGCCCGCGTAAGGCCCGCCGCCTGCCCGCCGACGTGCCGCGTAAGCCACGCGGCGGCGTCCGGCGTGCCGCGCCGGACGGCCATGCGGACGGCGATGCGGACCCGGCGTCCATCCGGCTCGGCCCTGAGCAGACGCAGGAGTGGCCGGACGGCGACTGGGTGGTACGGCAGGTGCCCGGCGCCGCCGCAACTAAGACGTATCGCTGCCCCGGCTGTGACCAGGAGATTGTGCCGCGGACCCCGCACGTGGTGGTGTGGCCCGCCGATGCCCGGGACGCCGGCGAGCGCAGGCACTGGCACAATCCGTGCTGGCAGCGCAGGCCGCGCAGGCCCGCACCCGGCTACGGCCGCAGAAATCGCAGACGAGGCGGCACAGGTGAGTGAGATAACGCCAGGCACGGTACTGCCAGCCGACCGGCAGGCCATCACGCTGCATACCGACGACGGGCTGAGCCTGGTCGGCGAGGTTGCCCGGCCCGCGGGCCGCCCGCCTGCCGCGACGCTGATCTGCCTGCACCCGCTGCCGACGCAGGGCGGGATGATGGACAGCCACGTGCTCCGCAAGGCGGCATTCCGGCTGCCCGCCCTGGCGGACCTCGCCGTGCTCAGGTTCAACACCCGCGGCACCTCCTCGCCGCAGGGGACAAGCGAAGGCGAGTTCGGCGAGGGCGAGACCGAGCGGCACGATGTCGCCGCGGCCATCGGCTACGGTGTCGCCGCCGGCCTGCCGCGGCTTTGGCTTCTCGGCTGGTCGTTCGGCACGGAACTGGCGCTGAAGTGGGGCAACGACCCGGCGGTCGATGGGGCGATCCTGCTTTCGCCGGCACTGCGCCGCGCGACGGATGCCGACCTGGACGGCTGGGCGGCATCGCGGCGCCCGCTGGTGGCGCTGGTACCCGAATTCGATGACTACCTCCGGCCGGAGGAGGCGATCGCGCGGTTCGCCCGGGTACCGCAGGCCGAGGTCGTCGCGGTGAACGGGGCAAAGCACCTCTGGGTGGGGGAGCCCTATGTCCGTATCGTGCTGAATGAGATCGTGCGGCGGGTCAATCCCCGCGCCTGGCCGCTCCCCACCGAATGGAAGGACTGAGCGTGAGCCTCTTCGACCTGACCGGCAAGAACGCATTCGTCACCGGCGCGTCCCGCGGGATAGGGCGGTCCATCGCGGTCGCCCTGGCCGGCGCCGGCGCCGACGTTGCCCTGGTTGCGCGCAGCGAGCAGGGGCTCGGCGAGACGGCGGCGGACATCTCCGCGCTCGGGCGCAAGGCTTTCGTCATTCCCGCGGACGTCACCAGCCAGGCCGCGGTGGATGCGGCGGTCGCGGCGGCGATCGAGCAGCTCGGGCATGTGGATGTGGTCGTGAACAACGCGGGCGGGTCGAACTTCATGGCGGCCTTTCTCGACCTGCGGCTATCGGGCTGGGACAAGCTGATGCGGCTCAACCTGGATTCCGCTGTCTACGTCTGCCATTCGATCGGCGGCCATCTGGTGGAGCGCGGCGAGGGCTCGGTCATCAACGTCGCGTCGGTGGCCGGGATGACCGGGTCCCCGTTGCTGTCGCCCTACGGCGCCGCCAAGGCCGGCCTTGTCTCGCTGACGAAGTCGCTGGCGGTCGAGTGGGGAACTACCGGAGTCCGGGTCAATGCGCTGTGCCCCGGCTGGACGGCGACCGACCTCAACCGCAACCTGTGGGACGACCCGGTATCCGGGCCGGCCACCGTGGCGGCGGTGCCGATGCGCCGGTGGGGGCGGGCAGCTGAGATGGCAGGACCCGCCGTGTTCCTGGCCAGCGCCGCATCGTCCTACATGACCGGCCAGGTTGTCGTGGTCGACGGCGGCCAGACGATCGCCCCCTAGCCCCAAGTTCCCCCCAAGCCGATAGGCCAGCGCGTTTGACCAGGTAGTAGTGCCCTCGATCATGGGAATTACATGTCTACGTAGTCATGAGCCGAGGCCGTTTCACCTGTTCAACGCCTATGTCGGTGTCGCGACGGGGGGAACTCCGGCCTAGCGCCACCGACCCAGGGCCGTGGCGGTTGAATTTGTCGTTGAACCGGTGATGTGCGTGGAAGATATCGACCTCGCAACACCGGGTACGGCTTATCGATAACGTCCGTTCATAGATCCGGAAAGGCCAAGCGCCCGGCCCCGTGATTCACGGGGCCGGGCGCCTGGCATGCGGTGCAGCTTGCCGCTACTCCGTCCACCACTCGTCGCCGTCGCCGGACTTCGCCGACTTGACATTGACGGATTGCTTCGGCGCCGGTGCGCTGGCGGACCTGCCGCTGCCGCTCGGGCTCCCCCCCGGAGCCTGGCCGGACGGGGGCTGGCCACCCTGCCGCGAGGGAGCGGCCGGTGCGGGCGCGCCCTGAGATCCGCCGTTAGCCGGTGCGGCGGTGACCGCCTTGGCCGACGATGCCGAAACCGCGGCCGGCTGCGGAGTCGGCTTCAGTGCGTCGCCAAGCCCTGACATCTGAGTACCGAGGAGCTGGCTGATCTGCGCAAGGTGAGCGGCCACGCTCTCCTTCTGCTTGTTCAGATCGTCGACATGACGCTGCGCGCTACTGCGGTGCCGCTCCGCCTCGGCCTTGGTGTCGGCGAGGAGCTGATCGGCCTGGGCCTTGGCCTGCGCGACTATCTGGTCCGCGTTCTTCTTCGCGTTGGTGACCAGCTGCATGGCATGCTGATCGGCATCGCGGCGGGACTGCTCGGCCTGAGTGCTGGCCTTGGTCGCCCGCTGCTCGGCCGTGGCGGCCCGCTGCTCGGCCTCGGAGACGAGCTTCTGGGTCGCGGCCTGCGCCGCGGAGAGCCGCTCGGCCTCCTGCCGTTCGGCCTCCTCGCGCCGCGACGCGAGCTGGATGTCGAACTCGGCCTCGGCCTGCGCCCGCTGTGCCTCGCTCTCCTCCAGGATCCGCTGTGCCTGGCTGCGCATCTCGTCTGCCTGGCGCTTGGAGGTAGTGAGAATCTCGTCGCGCTCGCGCTTGGAGGATGCCTTCATCTGCGCGACTTCGCGCTCCGTGGTGGTGCGGAGCTTGGCGATGTCGCGCTCGATGGCGGCGCGCTTCTCGGCGACCTCGTGATCGGCCGTCGCGCGGAGCTTGGCCGCTTCGCGCTCGGTGGTGGAGGTCAGCTCGTCCGCCTCACGGCGGGCGCTCGTCTTGATCGCGTCGGCCTCGCGCTCGGCGGACGACCGGAGATCGTCGGTCTCCCGCTTGGCATTGGCCCGCAGCTCGGCCGCCTCGTTCTCGGCCGCGGCACGGACCTCGGCGGCTTCGACCTTGGCCTTCGCGTTGAACTCGTTGGCCGCGGACCTGGCCTCATGGAGGATCTCGTTCTGCTGCTCCTCCGCAAGCCGGAGCAGCTGCTCGATGCGAGACCCGAGCCCGGAATAGGTGGGGCGCTCCTGCTCCTGGATCTGGCGATGTGCATCGGCCAGCTCCCTGTGCAGTGCCTGCACCTGGTCGCGGTGCTGACGCAGCTCGCTGTCGATCTGCTTCAGGTGCTCGTTGACCTGGTGCGGGTCATAGCCTCGCATGACCCTCGCGAAGTCGCGCTGCGGGGTTTCCTCGAAGAAATTGCTGAGCTGAGCGTCAATATCGGGCTGCATGTCGCCTAATCCTGGGTAGACGGGAAGGTACGCCGGCCGGACCCTGTACCTCGCTACTGTCCCCCAGGCCGCCGGCACCCATGAGCCGACTGCCCGGGCTGGCACGGAAGGCAGCTCGCCCGGTGCCTGGCAGCGTACCGCTCTGGTGGACGCTTGGCGGCCTGTTCGCGTTCGCTCACGCTGTAGATCCGCGTTCCTGCCCGTATGGCAGCATTTTGTCCGTTAAATCCCCGCCATTTGTCGGTCCTATGCCGGTGCCGGCCCGCAAGCACGGCCGGCCTGCGGGTGCTGCGTGGCGCGTGGCGAGGTTTGTGGCGGGAGTTAAGGCCCGGGATGGCGGGCGCTGAAGGCCCGATACGGCCGGTGCCGAGGCCGGGTGCGGAGGGGCTTGAGACGCGCGTGCGGCCCGCGTGACGGCGGGCCGGGCCGGGTGCGCGGTGCCCTGGATCAGCCGTCCGCCGCCTGCACGAGCTCGGTCAGCACACCGCCCACGTCAGCTGGATGCAGAAACGCGATCGACGCGCCCATGGAGCCGTGCCGGGGCCGCGCGTCGATCAGCCGCACGCCGCTGGCCCTGATGGAATCGAGCGCCGCGGTGATATTCGTCACGCCGTAGCCGACGTGGTGGATTCCCTCGCCGCGCCGGGCGAGAAACCTGCCGACCGGAGTGTCCGGCCCGAGCGGCTCCAGCAGCTGCACCCAGGACATCCCCGCGTCCGGGGCCGCAACCTGCAGCATCGCTTCCCTGATGCCTTGCTGCTCGTTGACTTCCTCGCTCACCTGCCGCAACCCGAAGACGGATTCGTAGAACGCAATCTTCTCGGCCAGGTTCCTGCAGGCGATCCCCACGTGATCAATGCGGGTCAGCACCGATGTCTCCCTCCGGTGGCGGCTCGGTTCATGGGTATCGTTTCAGGCATGCGGGAAGCGGTCATTGTCGGCGGCGCCAGGACGGCCATCGGGCGCCTGCTCGGCTCTCTCAGCGATTTCAGCGCGGCGGAGCTTGGCGGCATCGTGATCAAGACGGCGCTCGGCCGCGCGGGCCTGGCCGGCGACCAGGTCGACTACGTGATCATGGGCCAGGTGCTGCAGGCCGGGGCCGGACAGATCCCGTCCCGGCAGGCAGCTGTCGCCGGCGGCATCCCGATGACGGTTCCGTCCATCACCATCAACAAGGTCTGCCTCTCCGGGCTCGATGCCATCGCGCTTGCCGCCCAGCTGATCCGGGCGGAGGAGTTCGAGATCGTGGTGGCCGGCGGCATGGAGTCGATGACGGCGGCCCCGCACCTGCTGCCAGGAGCCCGCCGCGGCTACCGGTTCGGCTCGGCCGAGCTTATCGACGCGATGGCACACGACGGCCTGACCGATGCGTTCGACCAGGTGTCGATGGGCGAGTCCACCGAGCGGCACAATGCAAGGCTGGCTATCAGCCGCGAGGAGCAGGATGAATTCGCGGCGGCGTCGCACCAGCGTGCCGCCGCGGCCACCAAGAATGGCCTGCTCGCCGGCGAGATCGTCGCCGTCTCGGTGCCGCAGCGGCGCGGTGAGCCGGTGATCTTCGACACGGACGAGGGCGTCCGGGCGGACACCACGGCGGAGTCGCTGAGCAGGCTCCGCCCGGCGTTCGCCAAGGACGGCACCATTACCGCAGGATCGGCATCCCAGATATCGGACGGTGCCTGCGCTGTCGTGGTTGCCGCCGCCGAGACCGCCGCTGCCCGCGGCCTGCCGGTGCTCGCCAGGATCGGCGCGCACGGCAACGTGGCCGGCCCGGACAACTCGCTGCAGTCGCAGCCGTCCGGCGCGATCCGGCACGCCCTCGGCAAGGCCGGGCGCACCGTGGCGGATCTGGACCTGATCGAGATCAACGAGGCGTTCGCCGCTGTCGCCATCCAGTCCATGCGGGACCTTGGCGTCGGTCCGGATCGGGTCAATGTCAACGGCGGTGCCATCGCGATCGGCCATCCGATCGGCGCGTCGGGGGCCAGGATCGCCCTCCACCTGGTCCACGAACTGCGCCGGCGGGGCGGCGGGCTTGGCGCGGCGGCCCTCTGCGGCGGCGGCGGCCAGGGGGATGCGCTGCTGCTCGAGGTGCCAGCGCCGGACCGTGGCTGAGTTCCGCCCGGCGGCAGCCGCTGGCGGGAGCCGGCTCACGGCCAGCCCGCCCGCATCAGGCGCGGCGTCGCCAGTGCCTGTCTCTGATTCTGCGGCCGTGCCTGGTTCTGCGGCCGTGCCTGATTCTTTGGCTTTGCCTAGTACTACTGTCTCTGGTTCTGCTGTCTCTGGTGCTCCGGCCGTCCATGGCTCACCCGCTGTGGCGGGCGCAGACTCGCTGCCGGACGGGCAGCACGGTCGGCGGAGGCGGCCGCCCGCGGATCCGGAGGCTCTCGTCGCCAGTGCCCGGGCGGGAAGTGCACGGGCGCTCGCCAGGCTGATTTCCCTCGTCGAGGACCGGTCACCCGAGCTGCGCCCGGTCATGAAGGCGATCGCACCGCTCACCGGCGCGGCCAGGGTGATTGGCCTGACTGGTCCCCCCGGGGTCGGGAAATCGACCGTGACTGGCGCGCTCGCGGCTGTCTGCCGCGCGGCGGGAATGCGGATCGGCGTGCTTGCGGTCGACCCGACTTCCCCGTTCAGCGGCGGCGCGCTGCTCGGCGACCGGGTGCGGATGCAGGACCACGCGACCGACGAAGGGATTTTCATCAGGTCGATGGCCAGCCGCGGGCACCTGGGCGGACTGTCGCTGGCCACCCCGCAGGCGCTCAGGATCCTGGACGCGGCCGGATTCGACCTGGTCCTCATCGAGACCGTGGGTGTCGGCCAGGCAGAACTCGAGATCGCCGCGCTTGCCGACTCGACGCTGGTGATCGTCGCGCCGGGAATGGGCGACTCGATTCAGGCGGCGAAGGCAGGCATTCTGGAGATCGCCGACATCCTCGTGGTGAACAAGGCCGACCGGCCAGGCGCGCAGGAATCCGTTCGTGACCTGCGCACCATGCTGTCAATGGGGCACTGGGCGGCGGGGCAGTGGAAGCCGCCGATTGTCAGCACGGTCGCGTCCTCAGGCCAGGGCATCGACGACCTGATGGCGCGGATCGAGGCGCACTGGTCATGGCTCGGCAGCTCGGCCGAGCTCGTCGCCAGGCGACGGGCGAGGGCCAGGGAAGAGGTGGCGGCGATCGCCATCGCGGTCATGCGGGAGCGGATGGGCGGACTGCCGGGCGATTCCCGGCTCGATGACCTCGCCGGGCGGGTCGCGGCCGGCGAGATCGATCCGTACTCGGCCGCTGACGATCTGGTCAGCGGCTAGTGCCGGGCGCGGCGGTGCCGGGATCCGCGTCTTGGCCGGCGACCGCCCTGGCGGCGCCGGTCTCGGCAATCCCGGCACGTTCCGCAGGCTCGGATGAGGTGACCGATGGGATTGTCCCGGCGGGCTCAGCGGCCCTGGCGGCCGCGATCGTGCCCGGCGGCCTCAGCGGCCCCGGCGGGCTCAGCGGCCCCGGCGGGCTCAACGGCCCCGGCGGGCACGATTGTCCCGGCGGCCTCAGCGGCCCTGGCGGGCTCAGCGGCCCTGGCGGGCGCGGCGGACGCGACCGTCCCTGCGCCAGCCGCCGGGCCCGGTCCTGCCCGGCCCGGTCCCGCTCGGCCGGCGGCGCGCCCGGCCGCTGTTGCGTCGATTGCGGCCTGCAGGATCGACTCGCTGCGCAGCCGCGCCTCGTAGGCGCTCTTGCCCCCGCGCACCCCGAACAGCCGTTTCGTGATCACCAGATACAGGACAAGGGCCAGGTTGATAGCGAAGAACAGCACCCGCGTCACGGTGATCTTCGCGGTCAGGTCGTAGATCTCGTACGGCAGCCCGACCGACGTGGCCACCATCGCGAAGTACTCGCCCCAGCGCTTGCCAAGCCACAGGCCGACCCCCTCGATCAGCTCGATCACGACGTACGCCGCCAGGCCGATAGCGAGATAAGTGAGGACGCGCGGACTCAGCGTGAGAGCGCGCTGGATGAGGCCGACGAGCTTGGAGTGATTGATGTTGAAGCCTAGCTGCCGGAACAGCGTGCGAACTATCGGGAGCTTCCGATCGAACGTCGGCGCGATCGTCAAGCGCGAGTACTTGTACCGCCAGACGCCGTAGGCCAGGATGCCGAAGACCAGGGCCCGCAGGAAGCGCTCGATCGCAAAGACCCGCAAGATGAACGCACTGCGCACCTCCTTGCCGCGACGCACCGCCGGGGCCTCCGCCGCCGGGCCCATGAGCCGAGGCTTCCCGGGCACGAACGTGCCGCAGCGAAGGCATCGCCAGGCCGGTCCCTCGGCCGTCAGTACGCTCAGGTGCTCGCGGAGCTGGGCTTCCGTCGGCGCGTACGTCGCATGTCCGGAGCGGCCACAGCCGAGCAGGCTCCAATCCACGCTCCGCAGCCTACGGCAGTCACGGCAGGCAGATGATCCGCATGCCCGGCAACAAGCCAGCCGTCATGAGGCACCGCCTGACTGCTGCTGCCGCGGACCAGGCTCCGCTAGGGCTCTGCCAGGGGTCCGCCGGGCGTTTCCTGCCCGCTGACGCGCCGGTTTCCGGTCCGGGCGGCGCCTGACTGCTGCTGCAGCGGATCAGGCTCCGCTAGGGCTCTGCCAGGGGTCCGCCGGGCGTTTCCTGGCCCGCTGACGCGCCGGTTTCCGGTCCGGGCGGCGCCTGACTGCTGCTGCCGCGG
>DATGVY010000485.1:0-16742 GCA_035299845.1 Streptosporangiaceae bacterium | reverse complement strand
TGGAGATGGACGGCGACCTGGGCCTGGCCAACCGGCTCGCCGACATGTTCGGCGGTCGCTCCACCTACTGACCTCCGCAGACGGTGGCGGCGGACGCTGCCCTGACCATCCGGGTGCCGCTTGCGGACTTCGTCCGGGTCGTCGCCGATGCCGGGAGCTTCCTCCCGCTGATCCTTGATGGCCGGCTGGAGATGGACGGCGACCTGGGCCTGGCCAACCGGCTCGCCGACATGTTCGGCGGTCGCTCCACCTACTGACCTCCGCAGACGGTGGCAGGCAACCGGCGGCTAGCCGCCCGTGGCCTGCCTCGGCGGCAGCGCTGCCGGCCGCCTGGACGGCCGGCCTGAGGTGTCCGGCGCGGTGACCGCCGGCCTGGCATCGAGCGCTTCCATGGCCAGCCGGACGGCGGTTTCCAGCTGCCTGTCCATCCCGGCCGCGAGGTCCTCGGGTGACGGGATCACCTCGACATCCGGGTCGACGCCGTGGTTTTCCACCCCCCAGCCGTAGCCGTCCAGCCAGGTCGCGTACCGCGGCACGCTGATCTGCGTGCCGTCCGCCAGCTCATGAAAGGGCACGTCGATCCCGATCACGCCGCCCCACGTGCGCGCGCCCACCACCGGACCCAGCCGCATGATCTTGATTGCCGCGGTGACGATATCGCCATCGGATCCCGCGTATTCGTCGGCGAGGGCAACGACCGGTCCGCGGGGCGCCTCCAGCGGATAAGTGCTGGGCTGCAGCCCGCGCGGCGCGTCCCAGCCGATGACGCGCCGGGCAAGCTTTTCCACGACCAGCTGGGAAGTGTGCCCGCCCCGGTTGCCGCGGACGTCCACGATCAGCGCGTCGCGCACCATCTCTGAGCGCAGGTCGCGGTGGAAGTCGGCCCAGCCCTCGCTCACCATGTCGGGAACGTGCAGGTAGCCGGCCTTGCCGTGACTCAGCTCGCGGACCAGTCGCCGTCGTCCGGCGACCCAGTCCTGGTAGCGCAGCCGACGGTCGTCCTTGAGCGTGATGACCACGGCGCGGCGCTGCTGGCCGCCGTCGGCCGGGGCGATGATCAGCTCGACGGGCTTTCCTGCCGCGCCAACGAGCAGCGGGCCAGGCCCGGCCGCGCCGACCTGCTGCCCGTCCACCGCGAGCAGCGCGTCCCCTGGGCCGATCCGCGCCCCGGGCGCGGCGAGCGGAGAGCAGGCCCTGGGATCCGAGGACTCCCCCGGCAGGACGCGGGTGACCCGCCAGCTGCCGTCCTCGGCGACCGCCAGGTCCGCGCCGAGCTTGCCGACGTGCTTCCGGCCGTCAGCCCGGCCGCCGGCACTCGCGGGCATCACGTAGGCGTGCGACGTGCCGAGCTCGCCGAGGACCTCCCAGAGCAGGTCGGCGAAGTCCCGCGGCCCGGCGATCCGGTCAAGCAGCGGGCGGTACTCGGCGAGAACCGCGTCCCAGTCGACGTCGGCCAGGTCCGGAACCCAGAAATCGTGCCGGATGATCCGGCCGGCCTCCGCATAGGCGCATCGCCAGAGCGCTGCCGGATCGGCCAGGTACCTGGCCCGCGACAGGTCTACCGATACGCGGTCGGCCGGGTCGTCGGAGTCTGGCTTGCGGTCAGCCGGGATCACCCTGAGATCCCCCTCGTCGCTGACCACCAGGCGGCTGCCGTCCCCGCTCACCTCGAACCAGTCCGCCTCGTCGGCAAGCTCAGTCGTGCGCTGCTGCAGGAAATCGAAGCGCTCCACGGCCGGCCGCGGCCCGGCGTCGCCCAGGCTGGCGCCGCCTTCACCCAGGGTTCCGGCCACCGGCTCCCTGAGCCACGCGAGCCCGCCCTTGACCGCGCGCAGCGAGCTGTACCTCGACTCGGGCACCGGAACCTGAACGATGCGGCCGGGCAGCAGATCGGCATCGACGTCGACCGGCGCGGAGTGCTTCTCGTCGTCATCCGGGGGCCGGGCAGCGTCCTCGCCGGCCGGTGCCTCCGCAGCCGCGCCCGGGTCCGGCGAGCCGCCGTCCGCTCCGCGCTGGCCGTCCGCTCCGCGCTGGCCGTCCGCTCCGCGCGGGCCGTCCGCTCCGTGCGGGCCGTCCGCATCCGCCGCGTCGTCCTTGGAACGCCCGTCGCCGGGGGGCCGGCCGTCCGGCAGCGGCCCGAAGGGCGATGGCGTCGCAGCGGCGAGCGGCACTAGGTACGGCCGGCTGCCGTACGGGAAAGCCAGGTCGAAGAAGTGGGCATCGTAGACGGGGTCGAAGCTCCGCCGGGAAAGGAAGGCCAGGTAAAGGCCGTCCTTGGTGAACACGGGATCGGTGTCGACGAACCTGCCGTCGGTGACATCCAGCACGACCTGGCTGGACGGCCGTGCCATCCGCACCTGGCGCAGCGGCGCTGTCCGCGGCTGCGACCACGCCAGCCAGGCCGAGTCCGTCGACCAGGCCAGGCCGGTGACCGGCCCGTTGCCGGACGAGGCGAGCTCGGTGACCGCCCCTGACGCGGCATCCACGACGTGCAGCCGCCCGTCGCGTGCCGCCACGGCGATGGTGCTGCCATCCGGGGCCGCCGCCAGGCTGTCCACCCGGCCGATGGATCCGGACGCGAGGCGCCGGGGCGCTGCCGGTGCGGCCGGCCCGCTGGCCGGCCCGATCTCGAGCGCGTCCGCTCCGCCGGCGTCGGTGACCCAGGCGACCTGGCCGGTGGATCCGAGCACCTGCGGCAGCCTCGCCCGGACGCCCGGTACGACGGACAGCGCCCTGGCCGGGCCGTCGCGGTGGGTCACCCAGTGCACCGTGCCGCGTACCTCGATGGCGCTGGCCCGCCCCGTCTGGTCGCAGCTGAGCGTGCCGAGATGGTTCTCGGCGGAGATCAGCCGCGCGGCCCGCCCGGCAGCCGGCGAGCCGATGCTGACCTCGAGCAGGCGCGGCTCGCTGCCCGCGTCCAGGGACTCAAGCAGCCAGATGTCGCCCGCGCACTGATAGACGACACGGCTCCCGTCGGTGCTCGCGTTGCGGGCGTAGAAACCGTCGTGATCGGTGTGCCGGCGCAGGTCGCTGCCATCCGGCGCGCAGGAGTACACGTTGCCCGTGCCCTCGTGGTCGGAGAGGAACGCGAGCCTGCCGCCGACCAGCATCGGGCTGGCGAACTGGCCGTCCAGCCCGGCAAGGACCCGGACGAACGGGCCTGCGGCAGCCTGGCCGCCTTCGGCCGCGGTGGACAGCCACAGTCGGCCGGCCGTCCCGCCCCGGTACCGCTTCCAGGTCGCCGGCTCGCGGTTCACGCTGCCGTTGTGCAGGGCGACGGCAGTCTCCTCGACCGCCAGGTCACAGACCGGGCCGAACGGCAGCCGCCTGGCGCCGCCGTCAGCTCCGCCCTGTTCGCTCGCCGCACCTGCGGGGCTGGCCCCCACCTCACCGGCGGAAAGCGCGTATGCCCAGGTGAAATGGCTGAATGGCTGGCCGGATGCGGTAACAGCGAGTACCGCCCCGGCGGGAGTCCAGCCGCAGACGCGGGTCTGCGAGTCGGCCCAGTAGGTGAGCCTGCGCTCGTCCCCGCCCTCGACCCCGGCCAGGTAGACCTCGGGCGGGCCGTCACGCCTGCTCGTCCAGGCGACCATCGTGCCGTCCCTGGAAATGCGGGGATGGCTGGCCTGCGCCTGGTCGGCCGAGAGCCGCCACGCACGTCCGCCAGCGACCGGGCCGAGCCACACGTCGTCTTCGGCGATGAACGTGATGAGATCGTCGTGAAGATGCGGGAAGCAGAGGTATCCGGCAGATGTCACCGGCTCATCCTAGGCCGTCCGGGCCGCCCGCGGCCGGCCCGCAGGACGCCGGGGACCCGCTGCCCAGCGCCGGCGGTGCCGCCCGCTGCGGCCTGTCCGCAGCGGCGCGAACACACGGCCGTTCGCGCAGAATGGAAAGCGCAAACTGACCAGTCAGTAACTAGGAAAAGGCCATGCAATCGTTAGCCGGCAAAGTTGCCTCGTCCGTTCGCGGGCTTCCCCGAACGACATTCAACTACGCTGCGTGCTCATCTGGGATTGCCTTAAGTGGCTTGTATGCATCAGGGCACAGTGCCAGACTCGCAGAGTGGCGATCGCTCTGGACAGTGGCATCCCCGACGGCAATCCGCCGGGGGTGTTCGCAGGTCAGCCGCTTTGGACGGCCGTCAGCCGGCGCACTGGCGCGCAAGGCTCGGGCGCTGGCGCCATAACGGAAACGCCCCGTGCACCGCAGTCGGCGGCCACTGCCAGGCAGGATGTGGATCCGGCCGGGCAGCCGGAAACCAGGGCCGCCGATGATGCGCAGTGCAGAAATGCCGCGAACCTCATTTCCGAGCTGCACGCGCGGCTGGTAAAGGAATCCTTTGTGGTCATCGAGGGGCGCGCGCGTGAAGCGATGGAGCACTTCTACGCAGGGCTTTTCGTGCGGCATCCTGACATCCGGGCGATGTTCCCGCTGGCGATGAGCGCCCAGCGGGAGCAGGTCTTCGCCGCGCTGGCCAGGATTGCATGGAGCATGGACAGCCCCGAGACGTTCACCGCTTATGTCGGGCAGTTAGGCCGCGATCATCGCAAATACGGCGTAAAGGATAGGCACTACGAGGCCTTCTTCGGCGCGCTCCTCGCCACCATCCGGCATTTCGGTGCTGGCGCGTGGACCGCCGGAACGCAGGCGGCGTGGGAGGCCGCCCTCGGCGGTATCGGCGAGATCATGCGGGCGGCCGCGGCAGCGGATGCGGAGCGCGCGCCGCCATGGTGGATCGGGGAGATAGTCCGGCACGATCAGCGCGGCCCGGACCTCGCCGTGCTGACGATCCGGCCTGATCAGCCGCTGCCCTACCGGCCCGGGCAGTACGTGGCAATCCAGGTCGCGCGGTGGCCGAGGGTCTGGCGCAATTTCTCGATCGCCAATGCGCCACGTGCCAGCGGCCTGCTTGACCTGCACGTCCGCGCGGTTTCCGGCGGCATGGTGAGCACCGCGCTCGTGCACTACGCGCAGCCTGGCGACACCCTGCTGCTCGGCCCGGCGCGCGGTGAGATGACCATCGCCGCCGACTGCGAGCGCGACCTGCTCTGCATCGCCGGCGGGACCGGGCTGGCCCCCATCAAGGCGCTCATCGAGGGCGTGATCTGCTCGGCCGGCCTGGCCGGCCGCGCCGGGCAGCGGAAGATAAGCCTGTATGTCGGAGCCCGCAGCGCCAGTGACCTGTATGACATGCGCGTCCTGTCACTGCTTGCGGCCTCCTGCCCGGGCCTGACGGTCATCCCCGTCGTGTCGCACGACCCGGACTGGGACGGTCTGGCCGGCCTGCTGCCCGACGCCGTCCGGCAGCATGCATCCTGCGAGGGTCGCGAGGTGTTCATCAGCGGGCCGGACGCAATGGTCAGGGAAACCGCGCGGATGCTCGCCCGCCGGATGTCCAGCGAGCACGTTCACCATGACCCGGCCGGCTCCCCGCGCGCCACCTGCCCGCCCGGCACGGCGCCCGGCTGAAGCTCTCACACCTTGCGCCACCGCGGAATCCAGGCGCCGTCCTCGACGGCGTAGTCGCCGAAGAGCGCCGGAGCCTCGGCCCGCATCAGCTCCGCGATCTTGCCGAAGATCAGCCGGATCTCCTCCTCGGCACCAGTGTCGGTGCGTGCCTCGATGGTGTGCCGCAGAGTGCGGATGTTCGCGGTCCAGAGCAGGCCGGTGGCCACCCCGTCCGGCGCGAACCGGCGCATGAACGAGGTCTTGTGCTTCTTCTCATGGAACGGCACGCCATCCTCGTCCAGCCCGAAATGCCCGGCCATCCAGCGCTGGAACTCCTCCATCTGCTCAAGCAGCGCAGTCGAGCGCTTCATCAGCTCCGCATCGGCGCGCGCCCACTCCGGGAACCAGAACGGGATGTCGGCCAGCCGCACGAACCGCAACGACTCCTGCGAGACAGCGGTCCCCGGCCGATGCCTAACGAGCTCATGGCTCAGGACACGGCTGACGTTATGCAGCACGAAGCTGAAGCTCGCGTGCTCAAGCACCGAGCCGTGCGCGCTGGACAGGATGTTCTCCAGGTACTTCCGGTGGTCGGTGCGTACCTTGCGGACGTTCGGGTTCAGCCCGGGCTCCCAGGCGCGGTAGCAGATCTTTCCGGCGAACTCCGCCAGGTTCTCCGCGTCGTCGAGATCGCCGCGGTCCAGCCGCTCCAGCCAGCTCTCCCCGCCGACCTCGCGCAGATAGGCCGCGATCTGCTCGTAGTCGAGCTGCGGACGGGCGACCAGGAACACCTCGGGCTGCACGCTCTTCATGGCACGGCACACTACCGGCCGGCACCGACCGCCGGCCGGCACCGGCAGCCGGCCTGCACCGGCAGCCGGCCTGCACCGGCAGCCGGCCTGCGGCCTGCGTTCCGTCGGCTAGCCCGGCCGGCCAGGGGGCGCGGTCAGCGCGCTGGCCGCGCCCCCCGCCGCAGCACCGCCCGCGACCCGTGCGCGGCAGAGCCGCAGCACGTTGGCGACGACCTGATGGCCGGCCCGGCCGGCCGCGGTCAGGATCGACTCCGGGTGGAACTGCACCCCCCACCGGCCCGCGGCAGGGTCCTCGATCGCCATCACGACCCCGTCCGGCGTCACCGCCGTCACCGAGAAGCCGCCCTTCACCTGGCCGGCGGTCGCGTGCAGTGAGTGATAGCGGCCGGCCGTGAACTCGCCGGGCAGCCCGGCAAGCAGCGCACCGCCGAGAACCCGCACCCGCCCGGGCTTGCCGTGGGCCGGCTCCGCCAGCAGGGCAAGCTCGCCGCCCGCATGCTCGACCATCGCCTGCAGCCCGAGGCACACGCCGAAAACCGGCAGCCCGCGCGCGTCAAGCTCGCCGAGCAGCTCGTCGCAGCCGAAGTCGGACGGACGGCCGGGGCCGGGCGAGAGCACGACGAGATCGGGCCGGTAGTCGTCAAGCGCGGCGGCCCCGAAGCCAGCCCGCAGCGTCACCACGTCCGCGCCCTGCTCGCGGAAATAGCCGGCCAGGGTGTGCACGAACGAGTCCTGGTGATCGACGAGGAGCACGCGCAGGCCGCTGCCGGGGAGCTCGCCGGCCTGCGGTGGCGAGCTGGCGGCGGCTTCCCGTTCAGGATCCTTGAGGGTTTCCAGCAATGCGCGGGCCTTGAGCTCGGTCTCCCTTTCCTCCGCCGCCGGGTCGGAGTCGAACAGCAGGGTCGCGCCTGCCCGCACCGACGCGATGCCGTCGCGGATGTGCGCGGTCCGCAGCGTGAGCCCGGTGTTCATCCCGCCGTCGAAGCCGATCATGCCGACGGCTCCGCCGTACCAGCGGCGCTGCCCGTCCTCGTGATCCTCGATGAACTGCATTGCCCAGGTCTTCGGCGCGCCGGTGACGGTGACCGCCCACATGTGGGTGAGGAAGGCGTCCAGCGCGTCGAATCCGGGCCGCAGCCGTCCTTCCACATGGTCGACGGTGTGGATGACTCGGCTGTAGATCTCGATCTGGCGCCGCCCGATTACCTGGACGCTGCCGGGCTCGCAGATCCTGGACTTGTCGTTGCGGTCCACGTCGGTGCACATGGTCAGCTCGGATTCCTCCTTCGGCGAATCGAGCAGCGTGCGGATGTTCGCCGCGTCCTCCAGCGGTCCAGCGCCGCGGGCGATCGTTCCGGCGATCGGGCAGGTCTCGACCCGGTCCCCCGTCACCCGCACGTACATCTCCGGCGATGCGCCGACCAGGTACTCCCCCTCCCCGAGGTTGAGGAAGAACTCGTACGGCGCCGGATTGCGGCGGCGCAGCCGCTCGTAGAACGCGGCGGGCGAGCCGCAGGCCGCGTGGAAGGCGTGGCTCGGCACGACCTCGAACAGGTCGCCGCGGGCGAACCGTTCCCGGGCGGAAGCGACGACGCGCGCGTACGAACCCGGTTCCGGATCAGCCGGAAGATCAGGATTCTTAACGGGGCCGTCGTGGCCGGACGCCTGCCGCCCCGGGGTGCCCGCTGTGGCCCGCGGCAGGCCCGCCGTCGAGGCGCCGCCCACCTCGAAGTCGTAGGAGTAGCGCAGCGCGGTCTCGCGCTTGCGGTCCAGCACGTAGAGCTCGTCGGGCAGGTGCAGGACCAGGTCGCGCTGCCGGCTGTCGCGCTCGCGGGAGAGCCGGACCGGCTCGAACTGGAACGCCAGGTCATAGCCGAACGCGCCGTACAGGCCAAGATGCTCATCGGGGCCGGCGAAGGCGGCAATGATCTCCCGAATCGCGGCGAAGACCGTGGGCTGGCGGCTGCGTTCCTCCTCGGTGAAGGAGCGGGCCGGAGCGGGGATGATCACCTCGGTGGCGGCCAGGGGCAGAGCGGGCGCCGCTCCGTTGCCGCCATTGCCCGCGGGCGCGCTGCCCACAAAGCCCACAGGCGCGGCTACCCCGGCTGCTGCGGGGCCTCCATCCGGGGCTGCCCCGGGCGCGGGGGTTCCGGCTGCGGCAGTCCCGGCTGCGGCAGTCCCGGACGCGGCAGTCCCGGGCGCGGCAGTCCTGGGCGCGGGCGCAACTGGGTCGCCCGCGCGGCGCAGCGCCGCGCCGATCACCGGGAGCAGGACGCTGCCGCGTTCGTTCAGCGCCCGTGCCGAGATCCGCCGGCCGCGGGCGACGACCTCGACGCACGGGTCCACGTACGCCACGTGCCAGCGGCTGTAGCGGCCCGGGTACTCCATTCCTGAGCTGAGCACGCCGCCGCGGCGCCGGTCGACCTGCCGGGTGAGGTCGGCCAGCAGCGCCGGATCGAACGGGGCCGCGACCCGCCTGACCGCGACTCCGGCCGCGGTAACGAAGCCGCTCGCCGTTGCCGTCGCCGCCGCGCTCGTCGTGCCCGGCGCCGGCGCCGCGCCGCCGTACGCCGGGTCCGTATGTGCCTCTCGCATGGGGCCCTCGCCTTGTCAGGCCCGGCGCCCGCAGGGCGGACACGCGAAAGGCGACCGCCGGGCTGCCGGGCGGTCGCCGTCAGGATTGCGCAGAACGCGAACCAGGCACCGCCTAACGGCGGCGCCACCAGCTGTCGGAACGGTTCGGTCGCATGCGGTGAGCCTAGCGGCACCGCCCCCGGCGCGCCACCCGCAGCGGCTCGCCTGGCACGGCGGCGGCCCGAAGCCGGAAGCCCACGGCGGAGGCCGGGCCGGGGCCGGGCCGGGAAGCCTATGGATGCCGCGTCGCTAGGCGCGGGTGCCTTGCAAGGTGGCATCCATCGGGCCAGGCCTGGGCGGGCGGCGCCACGCGGGCCGGCTATCCGCCTCCGGGTGGCTCTCACGCGGATCTTCGCGCCCTGCTCGGTGACGGTCCTTACCCTGCGCACGTGCTGGCCGGGACCCCGGCGGCGAAGCAGCGCATCGCGCGGCCTGCCCGCCCTGTTCGGCTCGCGGGCGAGGTCAGGCCAGCGCGTACACCACCGTCACCGAGATGCTGAGCTGCTGGGAGCCTGGCGAGATTGGCACGGACGGCTTCGCCGCGGCATTCGCTGTCCCGGTGAAGAACGGCAGCGGCAGCGCGCTGGCCTGGTCGGAGACGCTGATCACCGGCCCGAGCGGCCGACCGAGGGCCTTCGCATACTGCGCGGCCTTAACCCTGGCATCGGCGATGGCGCGGGCTCGCGCGGTGGCGAGCAGCCCGCTGGTATCGGTCAGGTTGAGCGAGACATTGCTGACGGTCGCGGCGTTGCCCCCGGCGCGGACCGCGGCCTCGATCTGCCCGCCTGCTGTCGCGAGATGAGTAAGCGTGGCGGTGAGCAGCTCGCTGACACCGTAGCCGTTCGGTGCCGATGAGCCGGACGGGTAGCTGGGCTGGATGTACAGGCCGGAGGTCTGGATGCTGCCCGCGGCGACGCCGCGGGCGCGCAGCGCCGCGGTGACCCGGCGCACTGTGGCGTTGGCCTGCTGCAGGGCGGCGGCTACCGAGCCGGCGTTGACCTGGACGCCCATGCCGAGCGTGAGCTGGTTCGGGGTGCCGGTGACTGTGCCGTTCCCCGTGACGGTGATCCTGGCCGATCCGGGCGACGCGGCGAGCTGCGCAGCGGTGCGGACGGCGGCCTGGGTACCCGCCGATGCTGGCCCGAAGGGCGTGGTCGCGGCGGCGCTGCCCTGATCAGCGCCGACGGCAAACGCGCCGATGAGCAAGGCTGCCGCGGCAGTGCCTGCGGCAGCGGCACGGACGGTGGGCGTGCGGGTGCTGGCCATGGCTGAACTCCTGATCCGCCGGTACTTTCCTGCCGCTTTGACGCACCGCGGCAGTGACAGGTTCCGGTCAGGACTCCGGCCGGCGGCCCCGAGCCGCTACCGCTCGCCGTCGGCCCCCTGAGCGCGTTGGGCCGCCCTGGCACCGGCCGCGGGCGGCGAACCCGGCTCGGGCGCCGGATAGGGCGCAGTTGCCGCGGGCGGCGCGGACGCCGGATTCGGCGCCGGAGCCGGATCAGGCAGCAAGGCCCGGTGCGGCGCGATCGCCAGCGTTTCGACGGGCCGGTGCTCGGGCGTGGCCCTGCCGACGATGCGGTAGACCTCGTCGCCGTCCACGGTCTCCTTCTCCAGCAGCAGGCCGACCAGCTGCCCGAGCTCGGCCCGGTGGGAGCGGATCAGGCCGACCGCGGCCTGCTCGGCCTCGCGCACCAGCCTGGATACCTCGCCGTCGATGATGGCCTGGGTGGCCTCGGCGAATGGCCTGCTGGACAGGCCCTGCCCGCCGCCGCCGCCGAGGAACACCGAGCCGCCCTCCGGATAGCCGACCGGGCCGAGCGCCGGCGAGAGCCCGAACTCGCGGACCATCCTGGTGGCCAGCTCGGTCGCCGAGGCAAGGTCGTTGGCAGCCCCGGTCGAGCCCTGCTGCAGCTCGACGAGCTCCGCCGCGCGGCCGCCGAGCCGCACGGCCAGGGAATCGGTCAGGTAGTCCTCGCCGTACAGGTGCCGTTCCACCAGCGGGAGCTGCTCGGTGACGCCGAGTGCCTGCCCGGCCGGCAGGATCGTCACCTTCGCGACCGGGTCGGCGTGCTCGGAGAGCACCGCAACGAGTGCGTGGCCAGCCTCGTGGATGGCGACCGCGTTCTTCTCCTCGGGCAGCAGCACGTTGGAGCCTTCCCGGCGGCCGAGCAGGATCCGGTCCCTTGCCGCGCTGAAGTCGACCGCAGTGATGACCTCGCGTCCCTCGCGGACGGCGAAGATCGCCGCCTCGTTGGCCAGGTTGGCCAGGTCGGCGCCGGAGAAGCCCGGGGTTCCGCGGGCAACGACGTTCAGGTCGACGTCTCCGGCGAGGCGCTTGCCGCGGACGTGCACGGCCAGGATCGCGGCCCGCTCGGCCAGCGTGGGCAGCGGGATGATGACCTGCCGGTCGAACCGCCCGGGCCGCAGCAGCGCCGGGTCAAGCACCTCGGGCCGGTTGGTCGCGCCGAGCACGACGATGCCCTCGGACATGTCGAACCCGTCCATTTCCGACAGCAGCTGGTTGAGCGTCTGCTCGCGCTCGTCGTTGGACACCACGGCGCCCGACCCGGCCCGGCGCTGGCCGATGGCGTCGATCTCGTCGACGAAGATGATGACCGGGGAGCGCTTGCGTGCCTCGGCGAACAAATCCCGGACCCTGGCCGCCCCGACCCCGACGAACATCTCCACGAAACTGGAGCCGGTGACGGAGAAGAACGGCACCGCCGCCTCGCCGGCCACGGCGCGGGCCAGCAGCGTCTTGCCGGTGCCGGGCGGCCCGACCATCAGCACGCCGCGCGGTGCCATCGCGCCGGCCCGGCGGTAGCGCTCGGGGTTACGGAGGAAGTCGACCACCTCGACGATCTCCGCCTTGGCGCCCTCGTACCCGGCGACGTCGTCGAACTTCGTCAGCGGCCGCTCGGCGTCGAAGATCTTGGCCCGGGACCTGCCCACCCCGAGAACGCCCTGCAGGGAGCTGCCCGCGCCGCGGGACATCCGGCGGAAGAGGTAGAAGACGACGATGAATGGCAGGAACAGGAACAGGAGGTTGAGTATCTCGTAGCCGAAAGAAGGGCCGGACTGCTGGGCGGTGACGCTTTTCACGCCGTCCGCCGTCAGCTGGGCGCTGAGCGCCGAGCTGGCCGGGCCGGGGATCACCGTCGTGTACGCCTGGCCATTCGTCAGGGTCCCGGTGGCCGGCGTGTTGGCGCCGGCGCTTGCGCTGCCAAACGTCACGTCCTTGATCTTGTGCGCGCTCGCGTCGCTGATGAACTGCGAGTAGCTGAGGGTGACCTGCTTGGTGGCGTGCAGCCCGGGCAGGATCAGGTACAACAGCAGCGTCACCCCGATGGCGGCCGGCCATAGCCAGTGCCGCCAGCCGGGCGGCGGCGGCGGCGCGGGGGGAACGGGCTTGTCACCGGGAGGCGGGGGAACTGGCCGCTTGCTCATGGCTCATTCTTACGCTGTCAACCGGGGATAGTGGTATTCAGCGCGGGATCCGGTGCTCCGGGTGGTACTCCCCAGATACATCTGACACGCCACCGGTACCCTAGCGGGCGCGTTCCCCGATGCCCGGCGGCGCGATTTCGCTGCGCGTTCCCGGTGCCCGGCGGCGCGCTGCGGCCTGCCGGGCCGGTTAGCTCGCCGGGCCCGTGCTGCCGACGATGGCCAGGATCTTGTCCGTGGTGTCAGCGATGCGGTGCTGCAAGCCCGGCATGTCCTTGCTGGCGAACTGGTTGAGCAGGGCCAGCACCTGGTCCTGGCCGTGCAAGATGTCGATCTGCTGCTTGGACATCTCATGCAGCGCGATCAGCGTCTCGTGGTCGGCGATTGCCCTGCGGTCGCTGGCGGTCTGCGCCCGGTTGGCGCTGACCTGCAGCGAGATCATGATGGACAGCTGCGGCAAGTTCAGCAAGGTCAGCAGCAGCGGCCACGGCAGCGGGTCGAAGCGCAGCACCTGGCCGAGGACGAGCCAGGCCACGATGCCGATGGTGATGCCGATGAAGACGTACATCGAGCCGCAGAACCGGTTGACCGCATCGGCGATCTTGTCAAGCAGGCTGGTGCCGCGCACGTGATCAGAGATGACGAGCTTCGGCCTGTGCAGCTCGGGCGCCTGCCTGATCTTCGCCGCGCGCTCCCTGATGTGCGCGACGGCCTCGGCATTCGCCCTGACCGCCTCGGCGAAGGTGGCTGGCTTGCGGCCAGCCGCCAGGGCAGCCGGGTCTTGCCCGGTGGCTGTCGTGGTACCGGTCATGGGAACCTCCGTGCGGACAGCCGGTCCCCGTCCGCGCCACGCGGGCTACCGGCAGAATCAGGCACAACCTAGCGTGAGAGCGGGACCGTACCAGACGGCGGGCAGCAGGCGCTGCCGCGAGCACGAGAAGCGGGCGAATCGATGGAGTTCACGATCATCGTCAACGGCACCGAGCGCCAGGTCCGGGCCGCCGGGGACCGGAGCCTGCTGGAGGTGCTCCGCGACGATCTCGGGGTGACCGGCCCCAAGTTCGGCTGCGGCGAGGGAGCCTGCGGCGCCTGCACGGTGCTCATCGGCCGCCGCCCGGTCACCGCCTGCACGCTGCCGGCCGCGGAGGCGGCCGGGCAGCGGGTGACCACGGTCGAGGGCCTGGCCGAGGACGGCATCCTGCATCCGGTGCAGCAGGCATGGCTTGAGGCTGGCGCGATGCAGTGCGGCTACTGCACCCCCGGCTGGCTGATGGCGACGGCCGCGCTGCTGAACCAGGTCGCGCATCCCGACGACGCCAGGGTCGCCGCCGCGCTGGAGGGCAACGTCTGCCGGTGCTGCACCTATCCGCGGATCCAGCGCGCCGTCCGCCGCGCGGCCGAGCTGATGGAGCAGCCCGGACTGCTCACCGCCGTCCCGCCGCCGGCGCCGCAGGCCGGGGCGCTGCCTGCCGCGCCGGCGCTGGCGCTGCCCTGGGACCAGGCCGCCAAGGACGCCGGCTCGTTCTTCGAGCTGCTCCCCGATGGCCTGGTCACCGTTGTGGCGGCCGATGACGTCGGCCAGGGCGATGCCGTCGGCCAGCGCGGTGCCGTCGGCCAGCGCGGTGCCGTCGGCGAGGCTCGGCAGGCCGGCCATGAGGCGGCCGACGATGCCTGGGTGCACGTCGGCGCCGACGGCGCGGTGACCGCGTTCACCGGGAAGGTGGAGGCCGGCCAGGGGACGCGCACCGCACTCGGGCTGCTGGTCGCCGAGGAGCTCGCCGTTGCGGCCGGGTCGGTCCGGGTCGTGATGGGCGACACCAGCGTGTCGCCCTTCGACATCGGTACCTTGGGCAGCCGCTCCATGCCGTACGCGGCGCCGTCGCTGCGGGCGGCCGCGGCGGCATCGGCCCGGCTGCTCCGCGAGGCTGCCGGGCAGCGGCTCGGCCTGGATCCCGCAGAACTCACCGCCGCCGGCGGCATGCTGGCGGGACCGGACGGCGCGCCGAGCATCAGCTACGGCGAGCTGCTGGCCGGCCAGCGCAGGGTCGAGCGGGTATCGGCGAGCGAGCCGGTCCGGCCGGCCAGGGCATGGCGGTCGGCCGGCCGCGCGACCCGGGCACTCGGCGCAGCCGATGTGGTGACCGGGACCAAGCGCTTCCCTTCCGATCTCAGCGTGGACGGCATGCTGCACGGATGCGTGCTGCGGCCGCCCGCCTTCGGGGCGGTCCTGCGCAGCGCGGACACCAGCGCGGCAGCGGAGCAGGCCGGGGTGCAGGTGATCCGCGAAGGCGACTTCATCGGGGCGGTAGCGCCCGACCGGGCGACTGCGCTGCGGGCAGTCGGGCTGATCGACGCGGCCTGGGACGCCGCGCCGCAGCCCGCCGCCGCGGACCTGGACGCCTACCTGCGGTCGCACCCGATCGAGGGCGAAGGCTGGAGCGCACCTTTCCTGCATGAGCAAGGCAACGTCGACGCGGCGCTCACGGCCGGCCCGGTCCGGCTTGACGCGCACTACCGCGCCGCCTACATCGCGCACGTCCCGCTGGAGCCACGCTGCGCGGTGGCCAGCTGGGAGGACGGCCGGGTCACCGTGTGGGCCGGCACATCGACGCCGTTTCGGGCCCGCCGCGAGGCCGCCGTCGCGCTGGGCGTCGCGGAGTCCGACGTCGAGATCATCGTGCCGGACTACGGCGCCGGCTTCGGCGGGAAGCATGGCGGTGCCGTCGCGATCGAGGCCGCCCTGCTCGCCCGCGCCGCCGGGCGGCCAGTCAAGCTGCAGTGGAGCCGCGACGAGGAGTTCCATCGGGGCTACCTCCGGCCCGCCGCGCTGATCGACGTCTCCGCCTGCGCCGACGCATCCGGCGCCATCACCGGCTGGTCGGTGACGAACATCAACTCGGGGCCCGCCGGGCTGCTCAGCCCCTACCGCGTCCCGCACCAGCGGGCCGCTTACCAGCCCGCCGCCTCACCGCTGCCGCAGGGCCCCTACCGGGCGCTTGCCTCGACGGCCAACCATTTCGCCAGGGAATCGGCGATGGACGAGCTGGCCGTGCGGATAGGAGCCGACCCGCTCGGCTTCCGGCTGCGCCACCTCGACGACGAGCGGCTGGCGGCTGTGCTGCGCGCGGCGGCAGCCCGGCTCGGCTGGGACGACGCCGGCGGCCGGCCGAAGCAGGAGGCCGGGGGCACGGGTACCGGAATCGCGCTCGGGATGGAGAAGGGCGGCCGGGTCGCCACCGCGGCCAGGGTCCGGGTGGCACCCGGCGGCGCGGTGCAGATCCTGCGGCTGGTCACGGCGTTCGACTGCGGTGCTGTCGTCAACCCGGACAACCTGGCTAACCAGGTCGAGGGTGCGGTCATGATGGGCCTGGGCGGAGCCATGTTCGAGGCCATCGACTTCGCCGGCGGGCGGATACTGAACGCGTCGATGTCCGCCTACCGGGTCCCCCGGCTGCCCGACCTGCCGGACGTCGAGGTGCTGCTCATCGACCAGCCCGATCAGCCGTCGGCTGGCGCAGGCGAGGCGCCGATCGTGGCGGTCGCGCCTGCCATCGCGAATGCGATCTTTCACGCCTGCGGCGTGCGGATGAGGGCGATGCCGCTGGCGCCCGGCGGCGTGGTGCGGACGGACGGGTGAGCACCCGCGTCACCGCCCGGCCGGTACCGGCGCCGCGAACCCAGACCTGCGGGCGGAGGCCGCGCTCACCCGGACCTGCGGGCGGAGGCCGCGCTCATTCTCCGCGGCGGCTGGCGGAGCCAGTTAGCCCGAAGTTCCCCTCCGGATGAACTGATATCCGTGTTCACCAGGGGAGACGTGGTGCACCATCACTACACGCAGACATGTAGATTCGCCGCCTGAAGCTCTATGACCTGGGCAAATATGACGGGCCCTCTAGGCCTGGGGGGAACCTCGGGTTAGCCTGCCGGCCGGCGGCCGCCGTAGATTGAAGAGCGCCGGCGACACGGACCCGATGCGGCCGGCGGAAGCGGTGGTGCCGTGACGATCAGTGACTCGATCGACTTCGTCAGCGGGGCCCCGGTGGCCGGCAACCTCGATGTGCGATGGATTCACGGATCCCGGTCTGCCCGGCGGAACACTGATCCCAAGATCGGTGTGCACGCTTACGATGCGCACACCTTCGTGCTGCGGCAGAGCAAGGCCGTGCACTACGAGGCGCCGTTCATCTACCTGTTCTGCGGCAATGACCGGGCGCTGCTGCTGGACACCGGGGCCATCGCTGATCCGGCCGCGTTCCCGCTTCGGGAGACCGTGGACGGTATCCTGCGCGACTGGCTGGCCGCCCACCCGCGGGAGTCCTACGAGCTGGTCGTCGCGCACACGCACGGTCACGGTGACCACGTCGCCGGGGACTCGCAGTTCGATGGCCGGCCGGCCACCGT
>DATGVY010000484.1:0-1509 GCA_035299845.1 Streptosporangiaceae bacterium | reverse complement strand
CAGCAAGGGTCCCGCCGAGGCCGGCCAGCTGCTGATCCTGGCGTCCGGACCGCCCGAGGCGGAGGCGATCGTGCGCCCGGCGTTTTCGGCGATTGGCCGCAAGACCGTGTGGCTCGGTGAGGCGGGTCAGGGCAGCAAGCTGAAGCTAGTCGTCAACGCCTACATGTCGACCTTGATTGAGGGCGTGGCCGAGGCTCTGGAGCTGGCCGACCGACTGGGCATCGACACGACCAAGCTGGCGGAAGCCATCGAGGGCGGGCCGCTCGACGCGCCGATCGCGGACGCCAAGCTGCACAAGATGGAACGAGGTGACTATGCGCCCGAGTTTCCGCTGGAGTGGGCGCTCAAGGACGTGGACCTGGCGATTGGGGCTGCGGGCGATGACGGGCTGCCGCTTCTGGCCGCGCTGTCCCGCCAGTGGCGCGCAGCCGTTGACGCCGGCTACGGCCGGGAAGATGTCAGCGTCGGCCGCCTAGCGCTCGGCGGCCACTAAAAGATCTTTAATGGCGGAGGTTACGAACTGGTGACGGTTGGCGCATCGTGCGTTATGCCGGAAGCGTGAGGTATCCCGAGGGTGGTGGGCTGACCGCGGCGGAACGGGCCCGGCGTGAGCGGGTGCGGTTCGCTGCGGCTGAGTTGATCGAGGCGGGTGCCAGCGACCGGGAGGTTGCCCGGCGTTTCCGGCCGGTACCGCTTCTCCCTCAGGTCGCTGGCCAGCTCATCAAGAAGCCGGGTCCCCGTACTCCTCGACCTGAGCCAACGTAGTCTTGTCGATGCCCGGCGCCATTGTTGCTGCGCACCATCGCCCGAAAGCCGGGGCTAGGTCAGACGTATAGATCAGACGTATAGATCGAACGCTTGCACAGGCTTGTGGCCTGAAGTCGGCCTCCCACTTGGCTCCCGCGGCGCGGAGTCAAGATCGCGATTCTCCGTTAAGCGCCGAGGCGCGTCACGGAGCAGTTCGTCGAGGAACGCCTGTGCCGCGGCTGGCATGCGGCGGTGCGCCGGGGCCGCGACCGAGACCCGCCAGATCAGCGCGGGCTCGCTGGGCTCGACGGCGGCCAGGTCGCTCAGCCGCGCCGCCTCCGAGGCCGGCAGGAATGCGATCCCGAGGCCGTTGCGCACCAGGTCCGCTGCGGCGCCGAAGCCGGCGACCTCGAACGGGACCTGCCGTTCGCGGCCGGCTGCGGCGAAGGCGCGGTCCACTACCGCGCGGTTGCCCCAGCCGGGAGGGAAGTCGATGAACGGCTCCTCGGCGAGGCGCCCCAGGGTCACCGGATGCCGCGACGCGAGCGGGTGGCCGGGCTGGCAGACCACGAGCAGCGGCTCCTCGGTGACCGGCCAGGCGGTCAGCCCAGCGGGCGGCGGGCCGGGAAGCGAGAGGACGGCGAGGTCCAGCGCGCCGGACAGCACCTCCCGGGCCAGCCCGGCGGATCCCGCGGCCGCCTGCCTCAGCCTCACCTGGACCGCCGGGTGGGTGGCGTGGAACCGCCCGAGCCGCCCGGGCAG
>DATGVY010000483.1:0-8862 GCA_035299845.1 Streptosporangiaceae bacterium | reverse complement strand
CCATCCGGTCGCCGAGGTTGCTGCCGAGCGCGAGAACCACGCGGACCGGCCGCGCGGGCCCGGCCGCGCCGCCAGCCCTCTCGTCCGGCGCGACCGCCGGCCCGGATCCGGCCGCCCCGGTCACCGGCGCTTCCGGCGGATCGTCACGGTCACGTCATCGAAGGGATGCCGGATCGGCGCCTGCGGCTTGTGCACGGTGATTTCCGCCTCCGCCACGCCGCGGCAGGCCAGGCATGCGACGGCAAGCCGGTCGGCCAGCGTCTCGATCAGCCGGACGGGCTCGCCGGAGATGATGCCGGCCAGCCGGTCCGCCAGCACGCCGTAGTCGACGGTTCGGGACAGGTCATCGGCCTCCGCGGCCGCCCTGGTGTCCGTCCAGAGCACGGCATCGATGATGAACTCCTGTCCGTCGCGGCGCTCATGGCCGAGGACGCCGTGATAGCCGTGCACCCGCAGCCCGCGCAGCGCGATCTGGTCCAGGCTCACCCTGGCCCGCCTCCGTCCGGCTGGGGTGCTTCCTGCTGCGGGGCCACCTGCTGCGGGGCCACGCCTGCGGGGCCTGCCCGCCGCCATTGCGCGGCCACCCGGACCGCATCGGCATTGCCCGCGGCCGCATGCACCCGCACGCACCACGCCCCGGCGGCCGCGGTCAGCGCGGTCAGCGCGATCGTCGCGTCGTCGCCGCCGGCGAAGGGCCGCGGCGTCCCGTCCTCGGCAGCCAGCAGGCGGCCGATGAAGCTCTTCCGCGATGCGCCGACGAGGACGGGGAACGGCGGCCCGCTGCCGCCCAGCCGGGCGATTTCCGGCAGCCTGGTCAGCACCGCCCAGTTGTGCTCGGCGAGCTTGGCGAAGCCGATCCCGGCGTCAAGCACGATCAGCGCCGGATCGATGCCCTCGCTAACGGCCGCATCGACGCGCTGCCGCAGCTCGTCGCATACCTCGCGTACCACGTCGCCGTATCGGGCGCTGTCCTGCATGTTGCTGCTGTGCCCGCGCCAGTGCATGACGACGTAGGGCACGCCCGCCGCGGCGATGAGGCTGTGCATAGCGGGGTCGGCGAGGCCGCCGCTCACGTCGTTCACCAGTTTCGCGCCCGCCCCAAGCGCAGTCTCCGCCACGGCGGCCCGCATCGTGTCCACGCTGACCGTCAGGCCGCCGGCGGCAAGCTCCGTGATGACCGGGCCGACCCGGCGCAGTTCCTCGGCAGCTGAAATCCGGCCGGCTCCCGGCCTGGTTGACTCACCGCCCACGTCGATGATGTCCGCGCCCTGGGCGGCTAGCTCCAGGCCGCGGGCGATCGCAGCGTCCGCAGCGAACCATTCCCCGCCATCGGAGAAGGAGTCCGGGGTGACATTGACCACGCCCATGACGAGGCATCTGCCCGGTGCGGGCAGTCCGCGCACCACCGGAAGGAACGCCACGCTTGAGCGCTGACCCGCGCGCCCCGATCCGGTCGCCGTCTCCGCGTCACCCGTCATGGGCGCCAATCTACGGTCTACCCGGCGGGCCTGGGCCGCCGCCTGCCGCGCCACAGCCGCCGCAGCCTGACCAGGCCAAGCCTGCGCGCCAGCCGCCGCATCTTCAGGCTCGGCCAGACCAGGAATGCCTCCGCCTCAAGCGCAGCCAGGCCAATCCGCGGGGCGTCCCTGGTACTCGGGAAGACCATGAACCTGGGCACCCAGTCCGGGCAGAACTTGGCGTTGAACTTGTACAGCGACTCGATCTGGAACCACCGGGACATGAACAGCAGGATGCGGCGCCAGGCCCGGATCACCGGGCCGGCGCCGATCCGCTCCCCTCGCTCAAGCGCGGAGCGGAAGGCGGCGAAATTCAGCGAGATGCGCCGGACCCCGAGCTCGTGCGCATGCTTGATGGTCTCGACGATCAGGAAGTCATTCAGGCCGGGCTGGGCGGCCCGGTCACGGCGCATGAGGTCGAGCGAGAGCCCGTCGGATCCCCAGGGCACGAAATGCAGGATCGCGCGCAGCACGCCATTCTCGGTGGCCGTCGCGATCACGCAGCGCCCGTCATCGCAGCCGCCGACGCGGCCGAGCGCCATCGAGAAACCCCGCTCTGTCGGGCTGCCGCGCCAGGAGTCCGCCTGGCTGATCAGCTCGTCGATCTGATCGCTGGGCAGGTCACCGGTGCGGTGAACTTCGGCGACGTAGCCATGCCTGCACACCCGTGTCACCATCTGCCGGACATTGCGCATGGCCCTGCCCTCAAGCGAGAAGGCTGGCACGTCCACAATCGCCTCGTCGCCGAGCTCGAGCGCGGTCAGGTCACCCTCGCGGCACCACACCTCAGCGCCAAGCTCACCGCAGCCCATCACGGCAGGGACCCAGGCATGCCTGGCCGCCTCGTCCAGGAACGCGTGGATCGCGCCTGGCCACGCCTCCGGATCCCCGATCGGATCGCCCGCGGCGAGCATGACCCCCGACAGCACCCGGTAACCGATGCAGGACTTGCCGGTCGGCGACCAGATGATGCTCTTGTCGTTCCTGAGGGTGAAATAGCCCAGCGAATCCTGCGCGCCGTACCGGTCGAGCAGCTCCCGGATCCTGGCCGCGTCCTGGCCGCTCAGCCGCCCGGCCGGCTCGGCCGGCCGGAGGAATACGTAGGCGGTCGCGATCAGCGTGAAAATGCCGAGCGCGCTGGTCAGGATGGCGAAGAGATCACCGTGCCCCTCCGGCCCGAACTGTACCGGGCCAGAGAATCCGAACAGACCGTAGATAACAGACTGCGCCCGCTGCATGACGGGGTATCCGGACCTCAGCCCCCTGGTCAGGGTAAGGAAACTCAGCCCGATCGCGAGGTCCGCAAGCACCAGCCCGGCCAGCACGGCAAGCGCGCGCCATCGGGTGCGGGGATCTCCGACGGCGTAGAACTCGCGCCGGAAGTAGACGAGCACGCCGAGCAGCACCGCGGTCACCACGGCCCGGCCGACGTGCGGGTAATGCGCGAGGTGAATCACGACGCTGGCGCCCAGCAGCAGGATCACGGCCTGGCAGGCCCGGCGCTTCCGCCTGCGCAGCCCGTGCGACAGCATGAGCAGCAGCAGGCCGGTGATCACGTCGGCGGTGCGGGTGAGGTTGGTCAGCGTGCCGGGCGCCACATCGGCGATCCGGTGCAGCCGGTACTGGGCATAGCGGCCGGGGTCCGCGCCCTCGATCACGTCGGCCGCGCCGATCAGCAGCGCAAGCCAGCCCGCCGCCACCGGTACCCAGCGCCGCTGATGCCTGCGGTCCGGCGGGCGCGCGGCGAACGGCCGCGCCGGCCGGCCTTCGTCACCTGATGCGGGCGCTGCCGGGCCCGGCACGCTGCGTTCAGTCATCTCGGACAAGTTGGTCAAGCCCCTGATCACGGGGCATCAGCGTAGTCATCACCGAGTTCCGGCGCGGGCAAACACCGCATTGCCCGTGCAGACCCGCTTCCTGCGGCCAGGAAGTCAGTCGCGACGACGCCCGATGAGCAGGCTCATCGCCTCCGCGCGCGTGCTCTCGTTGTTGCGGAAGCTGCCGCGTACCGCGGAGGTCACGGTCTTCGCCCCTGGCTTGCGCACTCCGCGCATGGCCATGCACAGGTGCTCGGCCTCGATCACCACGATGACGCCGGCCGGCTCGAGCACGCTCATCAGGCCGTCCGCGATCTGGCTGGTCATGCGTTCCTGGACCTGCGGCCGGCGGGCGTAAAGATCCACCAGCCTGGCCAGCTTGGAGAGCCCGGTGAGCTGGCCCTTCTCGTTCGGGATGTAGCCGACATGGGCGACGCCGAAGAACGGGATGAGATGGTGCTCGCAGGTGGCATAGACCTCGATGTCCCTGACCAGGACCATTTCGTCGTGGCCCGCGTCGAAGACCGTGGTCAGCACGCTCTCCGGACGCTGCCCGAGCCCGGAGAACTGCTCCGCGTAGGCACGCGCCACCCGGGCCGGGGTGTCGCGGAGGCCATCTCTGTCCGGGTCCTCGCCGATGGCGAGCAGAATCTCCCTGACGGCGCGCTCGAGCCGCGGAAGATCGACCCCCCCGCTCAATGGGCCCCGCCGCGCGGGCCCTCATCCGGCTCGCGAGCGGACATCGGCGCCCCCGGGCCCATCGGCCCGATGGCCGGTGGCCCGATGGTCCCGGGCCCGCCGATCACCGGGGAGCCGTCCGAACCGGATCCCGGCGCCTGCCCGTTGCCTGCGGCAGGCAGCGCGGTGCCCTCCGCGCCGGTCAGCGCGAGCTCCTTGGGCGTCTGCACCGGCGGCCGGTCGGACGGCACCCGCTTGCCGTAGCCCGTGTAGGAGCCGAGGGTCGCGCGCTTGCGGACCGGGCTGAAGATCTCGAGCACCTTCTCCCTGGACAGGGTCTCCTGCTCCATCAGCTGCAGCACCAGGTTGTCCAGCACGTCGCGGTACTGGACCAGGATCTCCCATGCCTCATCGTGAGCGGACTCAATGAGCCTGCGTACCTCGTCATCGATGGCGGAGGCGATTTCCTCGGAGTAGTCCCTGCTGTGCGACATCTCGCGGCCGAGGAACGGCTCGCCGTCCCCGGTGCCGAACTTCCTGGCGCCAAGGCGCTCACTCATCCCGTACTCGGTGATCATCCCGCGGGCAATCGAGCTTGCCTTCTCGATGTCGTTGGCCGCCCCGGTGGTCGGCTCGTGGAATACCAGTTCCTCCGCGGTCCTGCCGCCGAGGAGCATGGCCAGCTGGTCCATCATCTCCGCCCTGCTGACCAGGAACTTGTCCTCGGTTGGCGCTGAGGCGGTATAGCCAAGGGCCCGGCCGCGCGGGATGATGGTGATCTTGTGCACCGGGTCGGCATGCGCGAGGGCGTGCCCGACCAGGGCATGGCCGCCCTCGTGATAGGCGATGATCTTCCTTTCCTTCTCGGAAAGCAGCACGCTCTTGCGCTTCGGGCCGGCGGTGACCCGGTCGATCGCCTCCTCAAGCGAGGCCATCGCGATCTGGGTCATGTTTCCCCTGGCCGTGAGCAGCGCGCCCTCGTTGATGACGTTGGCCAGGTCGGCACCGGTGAATCCCGGGGTCCGGCGCGCGATCATGTCGAGGTCCACATCGGGCCCCATCGGCTTGCCGCGCGCATGCACCCGCAGGATGCCCTTGCGCCCCACCAGGTCCGGCTGCGCGACCACGATCTGGCGGTCGAACCTGCCGGGCCGGAGCAGAGCGGGGTCCAGGATGTCCGGCCGGTTCGTGGCGGCAATGACAATCACGCCGCCCTTGGTGTCGAAGCCATCAAGCTCGACGAGCAGCTGGTTCAGCGTCTGCTCGCGCTCGTCATGGCCGCCGCCAAAACCCGCTCCCCGGTGCCTGCCGACCGCGTCGATCTCGTCGACGAAGACGATCGCCGGCGCGTTCGCCTTCGCCTGCTCGAAGAGGTCACGCACCCGGGAGGCGCCGACGCCGACGAACATCTCGACGAAATCGGAACCGGAGATTGAGTAGAACGGCACGCTGGCCTCGCCCGCCACGGCCCGGGCGAGCAGCGTCTTTCCGGTGCCCGGCGGGCCGTACAGCAGGACGCCCTTCGGGATCTTCGCGCCGATCGCCTGAAACTTCCCCGGGCTCTGCAGGAATTCCTTGATCTCCTGCAGTTCCTCGATGGCCTCGTCGGCGCCGGCGATGTCAGCGAAGGTTGTCTTCGGCGTGTCCTTACTGACCAGCTTGGCCTTGGACTTGCCGAAGTTCATCACCCGGGAGCCGCCGCCCTGCATCTGGTTCAGCAGGAACAAGAAGATCAGGATGACCAGGAGGAACGGCAGCCAGCCGACGATCAGGGCCAGCAGCGAGCTGCCCTTGGGCACCTCGACGTTGTAGCCCTGCGGCAGATGGCCCCGCTGGAACTCCTGCTGCAGCAGCGCCGCGAGCTCCGTGCCCTGATTGCCGACCCAGCTGGCCTGCTGCGGCTGCCCGTGCAAAGGCGTGATCTGAATGGTCTGCTGGTTATCGATCAGCAGGGCCGACTTCACCTGGCCTCTTTGGATCAGCGAGACCACTTCGGAGGTGCTGGACTGCTTGTAGGAGGTGCCGGAGCTCGCGTACTTGTACACGAAGAAGAACAGCATCACGACGACGAGCAGGGCGACGAACGGCCCGCGGAAATAGCGCTTCAGATCCATCGACGAACGACCTCGCAGCTCCGGAGCCGGTCCCTCCCGACGAGCGCCAATTCCCGCCGGCCTCCGGCGGGAGTGCCATGCGTCCCAGTGACCACGCGCAGCTTCCTTGTCTTCCCGGCTGATGGGCAGGGATATTCGAAGGTACACCGCACCGGCTGCCGCCGGTACGCAAGAGGCGCCGCCGGGACGCCCGCGGCCCCCGGCAGGCCTCTCCCCACGTCAACGTATTTCATCGCGGGATGTGTTCCCCTCCGTACACGTGCGGCGCGAGCGTGCCGATAAAGGACAGGTTCCGGTAGTGCTCGGCATAGTCGAGGCCGTAGCCGATCACGAACGCGTTGTCGATGTCGAAGCCGGTGTAGGCGACCTCCACGTCCATCGACGCCGCGGCGGGCTTGCGGAGCATGGCGAGAACCTGCAGGGATGCGGGCTCGCGCGAGCGCAGGTTGCCGACCAGCCAGGACAGGGTCAGTCCCGAGTCGACGATGTCCTCGACCACCAGCACATGCCGGCCGGTGATGTCGGCGTCCAGGTCCTTGAGGATGCGGACCACCCCGGAGGACTTGGTGCCCGAGCCGTACGACGACACCGCCATCCAGTCCATCTGCACCGGCAGGTGCATCGCCCGCGCCAGATCGGCCATCACCATGACGGCGCCCTTCAGCATGCCGACGAGCAGCAGTTCGCGGCCAGCGTAATCCGCGTCGACCTGCGCCGCGAGCTCGCCTATCCTGGCCTGCAGGCGCTCGGGGGTAATCAGCACGTCCGCAAGGTCGGCGCCCATGTCATCCTCGTCCACCAGCGCCCTCCGCATTTTCCGCGTTATTCTCCGCGCTCCCCGGCTCCGGCGCGCCCGGCCCTGCGGTGAAGATCAGCCTGCCATACCGCCGCAGCCCGCGGACACCGCCGGGCAGGTCTGCCCAGCGCTGGCCATGCCAGTCGGTCACCAGCGCGTCGAGACCGGCTACGTGCCGCGCGGTGAGCCCGCCGGCCGGACAGCCCGCTGCCGTCGCGGCGGCATGCAGCACGCGCGTCCTGATCGCGGCGGGAAGCCCGGCGAGCCCATCGGCGTCGAATGCTCCCTCGCCATCTCGCAGCCGCATCGATTCCGCCTCAGCCAGCGCGTCCAGCACGTCCGCGTCGGCTCGCAGCAGGCAGGCGGTGCGCGCGAGTGCCTCGGCGATGCCCGGGCCAAGCGCGTCGGCCAGGGCCGGCAGCGCCTGGTGCCGGACCCGCGCCCTGGCGTACGCGGGATCACGGTTGTGCGGGTCATCCCAGGGCTCCAGCCGCTGTGCCGCGCAGGCTGCCGTGGTCTGCGCCCGGCGGACGGTGAGCAGCGGGCGCAGGTAGCGCCCCTGCCGGGCGGGCATCCCCGCGAGTGACCGGGCACCGGACCCGCGGGCCAGGCCAAGCAGCACCGTCTCGGCCTGGTCGTCCAGGGTGTGGCCGAGCAGCACCGCCACCGCGCCCAGGCGGCCGGCCGCGTCGTCAAGCGCCCGGTACCTCGCGGCCCGGGCGGCCGCCTCTGGGCCGCCGGGCCCGGACGGGCAGACCCGGACGCTCAGCACGGGACTGAGGCCAAGGGCAGCAAGCACGGCAGTCACCCGGAGTGCCTGCTCGGCCGATCCGGCCTGCAGGCCGTGATCGACCGTGACACCGCCGCCACGCAGGCCGATCCTGGGTGCCTCGAACGCCAGCGCCGCCGCCAGCGCAAGCGAGTCGGCCCCGCCGGAGCAGGCGGCCAGCACAAGGTCACCGGGTGCGAGCCCGGCCAGGGAGCGACGGACGCCCAGCCGCACCTCGGCGACCGCGGGATGGGGGCCCATGACCAGCCTCAGCCCGCTGCTGCGCTGCTGCCGTCCACCCGTTCCAGCCAGCGAAGCGGACTGGCGATCTCGGCCCTGGACGGGAGAGCCTCCGGCGATGCCCAGACCTTGTTGAAGGTCGCCATCCCCGCCTGGTCGACCACGGCCCGGACGAACCGCGCTCCCTGCTCGTACTGCTTCATCTTCAGGTCGATGCCGAGGATCCGGCGGATCGCCTGCTCCAGCCTGCCCGCGCTGCCGCGCCGCGCGCTGAACCGCTCCCTGATCTGGGCCACCGACGGCACCACCCGCGGGCCGACCGCGTCCATGACGTAGTCGCCGTGTCCCTCCACCAGCGTCATCACCGCGGTCAGCCGCTCGAGGATCTCCCGCTGCCGAGGGCTCTGGATCGCCTCGATCAGGCTCTCGCCGTCGCCCCCGCGGACGGCACCGGCCACCGCGTCAGCCGCGGAGCGCAGCCGCTCCAGGATCGACGCTGGGTCCAGGTCCGAGGCCAGCAGGAAGTCCGTCATCTGCTGCCGGACGTAGGGCCGGAGCCAGCTGACCGAGGTGAACTGCGTCCGGTGGGTTTCCTCATGCAGGCAGACCCAGCGCCTGAAGTCATGCGGGTCCACGCCAAGCTCGCGCTCCACCATCACGATGTTCGGCGCGACGAGGGTCAGGCGCCCGGCCGGCGCGGTGGCCTCCGGCAGGTCGGGGTCGGGCGGCAGGAACAGCTCGTACTGGCCGAGCACCCGGCCGGCCAGGTAGGCGAGGATCAGCCCCGCCTGCATGCCGGTGACGCGTGAGCCGACGGCCGTGATCACTGACCCCTGGGGCGCGGCCGCGCGCTCCTGCATGTGCTCCACCAGCGGGTCAAGGACCACGCGGAACCCGTCGACGTTGGCGCGGATCCACCCGGGGCGGTCTA
>DATGVY010000482.1:0-15300 GCA_035299845.1 Streptosporangiaceae bacterium | reverse complement strand
GCGGCTGATCGAGCAGAACCTGGACCGGGCGCTGGTGGAGCGGACGGTGGCGCTGGCCGCGCGGACTGGCGGGTTCGGCGCGCGGGCCGCGGGCGGCGCTGGATTCCAGCCCGCTGGCCTCTACCTGGCGATGCTCGGGCTGTTCGGCCTGGACCTCGGCGCGATCATCCGCTCCAGTGTCGGCGCGGTCGCTGTTCTGTTCGGGGCCGCTGTTCGTGCCCTCGATCATCATGACGCTGCTGCCGGCCTCCTGGCAGGACACCGCCGGCCACTACCTCCCGATGAACGCCGGCGAAACCATCTACACGGTGCAGCACCAGGCGCACACCCTCCAGCCCTGGGCCGGGTTCGGTGTGTTCAGCCTCTACGCCGCAGCCGCCCTCGGGACCGATTTCATGCTGATCAACCACCGCGACGCCTAGCACGCAGACTCCGTCTCCCCACGCGACACAAGACTGGAATGGACCGCGATGCCAACCGCCGAAGCCCACGTCCAGACCGAACACCCGAGCCGGTACCTCGCCCAGCTCTGCAAACACGCCCGGCAAGTCCACCGCCTGCGCCACCGGCCGCCCACGCACGACGGTGGCGACCCGCAGCCGCCTCCCAAGGTGCAGGCACCCCAGACCGAAACCGATGGCATCGTCAGCTTCAGCTGGGGCCAGTGCACCCTGCAGGCCAGCCCACACGCTCACGCTCCGCGCCGAAGCCACCAGCGAGAAAACCTGCAGCAGGTTCAGGAAATCGTCGCCAAAGACATCGAGAGATTCGGCAAACGCGAACACCTGAAGGTCGCCTGGCAACGGCCCCAAGCGCCCACAACCCAGCCCGGTCAAGCCAGCTAAGCAAACAGCAAGTCGGTCCTGCCTGCGTGCTCTCACCTCTCCTTGGTCCCGTGGGCTTGCGGCCGCTGATGCATCCGGCTGCCTGGATCTCCCGGGGATCCTGCCGGCCTGCAGTGACCGGGAGGCCCAATGGCGACCTCTTTCACCGGCGCAACGGGCTCCGGAATATCCCGTGCGGCCAACCAGTGGTAAGCACGCACGCGCTGGCCTCAGCGGCCACCATGGCGCGCTCTCGCGGGGTCGCCGCAGCGCCCCTTTTTCCTCCTCCGATACATCCTGTGACCTGGGACAACAGGCCGTGGCGGGAACCCGTGCAGCCTCCGATGGCGAAGTCTGCGGCCAGGCCCGAATTCAGCGCTCACTCCCACCGGGAGCCGGAATCAGCGACCACCGGGGATGGTGCACTACCAAGATCGGCTCCCAAATGGCTCCCAGCAGTGGCCCAGCGGCTGCCGCAGGTTCGGCAAACAGCCTGCTGACCTGGGAATTCTGGTCGGGGTGGCCGGATTTGAACCGGCGGCCTCTTCGTCCCGAACGAAGCGCGCTGCCAAGCTGCGCCACACCCCGGCGACCGCGCGAGCAGTCTAGCTGATCCGCGGAACGAGCGTCAGAAGCGTGGCTTCCGGCCGGCAGGAGAACCTGACCGGAGCCCACGGCGAGGTGCCTAGGCCAGCGGACACGTGCAGCCACGGGCGCTCCGCGCTGGCGCGGCCGGGTACGTGATCGCCCTGGCCGGCCGGGTACTGGTGCAGCCCGCGCGCCAGCGAACGCCCGATGCCGCAATTCGTCACCAGCGCGCCGAACCCCGGCAGGCAAACCTGCCCGCCATGGGTGTGCCCGGCGAGCAGCAGGTCGAAGCCGTCGGCCGCGAACCGGTCGAGCACCACGGGCTCCGGCGAGTGCAGCACCCCGAGGCGCAGGTCAGCGGACGGATTGGCGGGCCCGGCGATCTCGTCGTAGCGGTCGCGGTCGACGTGCGGATCGTGCACGCCGGCCACCTCGATGTCGGTGTCCGCCGCCTTGATCCGGCCCCGCCGGTTGTTCGCGTCAAGCCAGCCTGCGGCGGTCATCCCCGCGCCAAGCTCGGCCCACGGCAGGTCGGGAACATGGCGGCGGCGCTCAAGCGCGCTCGTCCGCCACAGGTAGCGAGCCGGGTTCTTCGGAACGGGCGAATAGAGGTCATTCGAGCCGAAGACGAAGACGCCGGGGCGATCGAGCAGCGGCCCAAGGGCATCAAGAAACGGCTGAACGGATTGTCGGTGGGCGATCGAGTCACCCGTGTTCACCACGACGTCCGGCTCAAGAGAGTCGAGCGACCTGATCCAGGACATCAGCCGGTGCCGCCCCGGGGTCAGGTGTGCGTCGGAGATGTGCAGCAGCCGCAGTGGCCTCGACCCCGCGGGGAGCAGCGGGACGTCGTAGCGGCGCAGTGCGAACCAGTTGCGTTCGACGACGGCGGCGTACGCGAAAGCGGCGGCGCCAGCCGCCGCCGCTGTCCCGGCCATGCCTCGTGGTCGCATCCATTCATGGTGCCATGCAGCGGGGACTGACCTGGCCGGGTAATGCTACGGCGGGACGCGGCAGGATGGGCTCATGACCGGACTGAAGGAACGGCTCCGCAGCGACCTCACCGCGGCGATGAAGTCCCGCGACGAGGTACGCACCCGGACCCTGCGGATGGCGCTGACCTCGGTGGCCAACGAGGAGGTGGCTGGCCAGGCCGCCAGGGACCTCACCGAGGAGGAAGTGCTCCGGGTACTCACCCGCGAGGCCAGGCGGCGCCGCGAGGCCGCCGACGCCTTCGATGCGGCGGGCCGGTCAGATCAGGCCGCTGCCGAGCGGGCCGAGGGCGAGGTGCTCAGCGGCTACCTGCCTGCCCAGCTTCCCGACGCAGAGCTCGCGGCGATCGTCGCCCGGGTGATCGCGGAAACCGGAGCGTCAGGCCCGGCTGCAATGGGCCAGGTCATGAAGGTGGTCATGCCGCTGGTGGCCGGCCGGGCCGAGGGCGGCCGGGTGGCGGCCGAGGTCCGCCGCGCGCTGGCGGGCTAGCCCGGAGTTCCCCCGTCGCGACACCGACATAGGCGTTGACCAGGTGAAACGGCCTCGACTCATGACTACGTAGACATGTAATTCCCATGATCGAGGGCATTACTACCTGGTCAAACGCGCTGGCCTATCGGCTTGGGGGGAACTTGGGGCTAGCCGCGCACCAGGCCATGAAGGCGGTCACGCCGCTGGCTTGGGCGCCAGCGTTACGCTGCCGCCCAAGGCAGCTCGCATCGAGTCCAGGCGATGCTGAGTAAGGCCCGTCAGCCGCAGCTCAGGGGCCCCCGCCCCCGCCGCCGCCGCCCCCGCCGCCACCGTGACCTGGCGGAGTCGGCTTCGGAGTCGGCTTGGGCGGCTTGGGCGGCTTCTTTGGCTTCGGCGAGTTGACTCCGGTTCCGAGCGAGAAGAACGGGCTGTTGGCGGGCACGCCGACGAAAGTGGCGATGGATCTGCCCAGGTTGGCGTGCTCGAAGGTGAACTGCCAGATCTGGCCTGCGTTGGCGCCGAAAACATCGACGGCGCAGTATGCCGACCCGGAAGCGAGCCGGTAGCAGGAGCCGGGGACGCCGGACATCGGATGCGTGATGGGACCGGCCGGGTTGAACATGGAGACGTAGCCGGCCAGGCGGGGGGTGTAACCGGCGAAGGCCGCGTACTCAAAGAGGTTCGCCGTTCCCGTCTTGGCGGCTGCTGGCACTCCGATGCCGTCTCCGACGCCAGTCCCGCTCGTCAGGACGCCCTGCAGGATGTAGTTGGCAGCGTCGGCGACGGCGGTCGAGATCGCCCGGTAGCAGCCGGCCGACTTCACCGGCAGGTTGCCGCCGCTCCTGTCTATGATCTTGCCAATCGCGATGGGCCTGCAGTAGATCCCCCGGGAGGCGACGGTGGCGTAGGCCGCGGCCATCGTCATCGGGGAGACGTTGACCGAGCCGAGCGTGAACGACGCGAGGTCGTCAGCCGGGGGCAGGTAGCTGGCCCGGCGCGGGTTGCCGACTCCCTGGAACAGGGACTTGCCGTCGGCGCGGTGGACGCCGAGGCTGGCCGCGGTCTTGACCACGTTGCACAGCCCGACCTTCTGCTCAAGGTGCGCATAGAACACGTTGATCGACAGCGTGGTCCCGTTGTACAGCGTGAAGATGCCCTTGCCTGCCCCCTCGGCGTTGGTCACCTGGTAGGGCGCTATGAACTGGCCCCTGCAGCTGGTGTAACCGGGGATCGTGGCCGGGGACACGATCTTCTGGCTGAACCCGAAGGGTATGCCCTCCTTGAGCGCGGTGAGCAGGGTGAAGATCTTGGACGATGAGCCGGTCTGCACGCCGATGCCGCCGTTGTACTTAGTGTCGACCGCGTAGTCGACGCTGTCCTGCCCGGGCCCGTTGCCGTACCGGCGGTCCACGGCGATCGCGCGGACCTTGCCCGTGCCCGGCTGGATCAGCACCTCGGCCGCCGCGTTCCCCGCCTGGTTATAGCTGGAGGGCGGCGCCGGCACCATATAGCTGACCGCGTGCTGCGCGGCATGCTGGTCCTTGCCGTCCATCGTCGTGTAGATCTTCAGGCCGCCGGTCTTGTTCAGCTGGGCCCATGCCTGGTGGTACGCCGGGTCGTTCTGCATGACCGACAGGACGTAGTCGCAGAAGAACGCGGCGTGCCTGGCCGACCGGCTGGTGCAGCCGCTCTGCAGCGCGTGGAAGGACGGATGCAGCCCGAGCGGGGCGTGCGCCGCTGCCTGCGCCGCTGCCTGCGTGATGTAGTGCTGCTGCGCCATCTTCGTCAGCACTTCGTTCCGGCGGCTGATGGCGTTCCCCGGGAACTGGAACGGATTGTACTGCGAGGGATTTTCCACCAGGCCGGCCAGCAGCGCCGCCTGCGTCAGCGTCAGGCGACTTGCGGTGGTGTGGAAGTAGCGTTCCGCTGCCAGCTGGATGCCGATCGCATGATTGCTGAAGTAGGCGGCGTTCAGGTAGGCGGCGAGCAGCTGGTTCTTGGTCATCTCGTGCTCGACCTTGATGGCTATCCGCAGCTCGCGGATCTTCCTCGCCGTCGTGTCCTGCTGCGCTGCCAGCACCTGTGCCCTGCTCGTCGCCGTCAGGATCAGTGCGTTCTTCACGTACTGCTGCGCGATCGTGGAGCCACCCTGCACTGCGTTGTGCTGAAGGTTGTTGATCACCGCCCGGATGGTGCCCTTGAAGTCCAGCGCGCCGTGCTGGTAGTACCTGGCGTCCTCGATCGCGACGATGGCATGCCGCATGACCGGCGCGATCTGCGCGAAGCTCACCGGAACCCGGTCGATGTTGTTCGGGTAGTAGTACGCGATCAGGTGGCCATTCCGGCCGAGGATCTCGGACCGGACTGGCAGCTGCCCGAGCGCGGGCACGGCGAGGTTGTTGAACTTGTTGGCCGCATCGCGGGTGATGATCCCGATCCCGCTCACGGCAGGCAGCGCGAGCCCCGCAAAGAGCAGGCCGGCCACCGCGGCTATCACGACGAGCCGGCCAGCCGCGCTTATTCGGGCGAGGCGATCTGATGTCAGCACGCAAATCAGCGTACGCTGGCCGCCGCTGCGGCCCGGCCAGGATGGTGAATCCGCAGCTCGGAACGGCGCGGGTCGCCGCGGTCCTGGCCGCGGGCGGGCGGGTGACTAGTCACTTCTGCCCGTATAGCCCATGCGGACTATCCCCGAAATGAGCCCGACAGGGTCTAGCGCTCAGGCCCGGACTTCCGTAAGTTACGTTTTCGCAACCATGACACGGAGCCGGGCCCCCGCGCCGTCGGCTCCTACCTGCCAGTGAACGCCATCCGGCGTGACGACCCCCAGCGGGCGTGACGATCAGGAGGAGTTGGGCCAATGTGGATCACGGACTGGACCGCCCGCGCCGCGTGCAAGGGAACGGACCCTGACGAGCTCTTCGTTCAGGGGGCGGCGCAGAACCGGGCCAAGCTGATCTGCCGTGGCTGCCCCGTCCGGACCGAGTGCCTCGCGGACGCGCTCGACAACCGGATCGAGTTCGGTGTCTGGGGCGGCATGACCGAGCGTGAGCGGCGCGCATTGCTTCGCCGCCGTCCGGATGTGGTCTCCTGGCGCGATCTGCTCGAGAACGCGCGCAACCAGTACGAGCGCACTGGCGACGAGCTCGTCGCCAGCTGACGACGGTGCGCTGACCGGGATCACGGTTGCCGCGGCGCGGCAGCTACCCGATAAGAAAGCTCTCCCCGATCGCCCGCAGGCCTGCCAGGTTGTGCACGTCCTCGGCTTGGGCGGGTACCTCGGTGACGGGAACAAGCGGGTGCGCCGCGGTGAAATGCTCAGTAAGGCGCCGCTGCGCCGCGACTAGCTGCATGCGCTCGGCGTGCAGCCGCAAGGCTGCGATGGCCAGCCGGTACGGTGCCTGGCCCGGCTGCGCGGGCCAGCCTTGCGGCTCGTCCCGGCGGGTATCGCCATCCGGACCGTCGCTGTCCGCGCCGTCGCCGTTGGGGCCCTCGCCGGGCTGCAGGCTCTCGGCGGCTGCCATGCTGCGGGCGGCAGACAGCCGCGCTGCGGGCGAGCGTTGCATGCGGTTAAGAATGAGCCCGGCAAGCGGCATCTCCTCCACCGCCAGCCGTTCCACGAAGTACGAAGCCTCCCGGAGCGCGTCGGGCTCGGGGGCGGCGATCACGAGGAACGACGTGCCGGGTGCCCGCAGCAGCTGGTAGGTGTACTCCGCGCGCTCCCTGAAGCCGCCGAACATCGTGTCGAGTGCGGTAACGAACGTCTGCGCGTCGCGAAGGACCTGTGTGCCGAGGATCTTCGTCAGGGCTCCGGTTACCACGCTGAACCCGACGTTAAGTACCCGCAGGTACGCTCGCCCGCCCAGGTTCGCCGGCGCGGTGAGGAGCCGGAGTAGCCGGCCGTCGAGGAACCGCCCGAGCCGCTGCGGGGCGTCAAGAAAATCCAGCGCGGACCGGCTCGGCGGGGTATCCACCACGATCAGGTCCCATTCGTCGGCCCTGCGCAGCTGGCCGAGTTTCTCCATGGCCATGTACTCCTGGGTGCCGGAGAAGCTGGACGACAGCGACTGGTAGAAGGGGTTCGCCAGGATCTGGGCCGCCCGGTCCGGATCGGCGTGGGCCTCCACGATCTCGTCGAAGGTCCGCTTCATGTCGAGCATCATCGCGTGCAGGCTGCCGCCATCCGCGGCCTCGTGGTGCCGTGATCCGTCAGTTCCGTGCCGCGGGCCGGCCCGGCCCGCTACCGGAACCAGGCGGGGGGTGTTGTCCAGGGAGGACAGGCCCATCGACTGGGCGAGCCTGCGGGCCGGGTCAACCGTGAGCACTACCACATGCCTGCCGCGCTCCGCCGCCCGCAGGCCGATCGCCGCGGCAATGGTGGTCTTCCCTACGCCGCCGGATCCGCAGCAGACGATGATCCTGGTGCGGCGATCGTCGATCAGCCGGTCAACGTCGAGCTGCGGCGCCGTGGCCCCCGGCATCAGGCCGCTCCCTGATCCCGCAGCGCGGCCGCTATCCGGTAGAGCCCCGCCAGGTCAATGCCATCGGTGATCATCGGCAGGTCGTACCTCGGCTGCCCCGCTCCGGCCAGCCGGCGCCGCTGTGCGCGCTGGCCAGTGGCCGTCCTGGCCTGCTCGACCAGTTCGGCAGCCAGCGCGGCGGCGAGCCGGTGGCTGTCGTCGAGCCCGGCTGCCTTCAGTCCCAGGGCAAGTTCGTCCTCATCGACCGATCCGCTCGCCGCCATGCGCAGCTGGCCGGGAGACATTGCGAGCGGATGCACCTTGTTGATCATGATGCCGCCGGGCTGCAGCCCGCCGTTGCCGAGCCTGGCGAGTTCCGCGATGCCGTCGAGGGTCTCCTGGACCGGCATCTCCTCGAGCACGGTGACAAAGTGCACCGCCGTCTCCGGCGAGCTGATCACCTTCTGCACGGTGTCCGCGTGGCCGCGGATCGGCCCGACCCTGGCGAGGCCGGACACCTCGGCGGCCACGTTCAGGAACCTGCCGATCCGCCCGGTCGGCGGCGCGTCCATGACAACCGCGTCGTACACGAGCCTGCCCCCCTCCCGCCGCCGCGTTGCCTCGGCTGCCTTCCCGGTCAGCAGCACGTCGCGCAGGCCGGGCGCGATCGTAGTGGCGAAATCCACCACGCCGAGCCTGGTGAGCGCCTGGCCGGCGTGCCGGAGGTTGTAGAACATCTGGAGATACTCAAGCAGCGCGGCCTCCGGATCGGCGGCCAGCGCGTACACCTCGCCGCCTGGCCGGGTGGTGGTGGCCGGAGCGACCGCGACCCTGCGTTCGCCGTAAGGGAGCGGCGGGCAGTCAAAGACCTGAGCGATCCCCTGCCGTCCCTCGACCTCGATGAGCAGCACCCGCTTGCCGCCTGCGGCGAGGGCAAGCGCCAGCGCGGCGGCCACCGTTGTCTTGCCGGTTCCGCCCTTGCCGGTGACGACATGCAGCCGCACGCCCTCCCAGTCCGTGTCCCGTGCCCTCACGCCATGGAGGCTATCCGCGCCCGCGCACTAGGTATGGATCTGGCCGGGCGGCAGCACAGCCAAAAGTCACTAGGCTGGTGCCGGGGACATCGGCGTGCAGCCGGGGAAGAGGTGTTCACGGTGGTCGGCATTCTTTTGGTCATCCTCGTGATTCTCGTGGTGTCGGGTCTCGTCGTGACCGGCCGCGCGATGCGCGTGGTGCAGCAGTATGAGCAGGGCATCGTCTTCAGGTTCGGCAAGGTGCTGCCGGGCACGCGCGGCCCCGGGCTGCACGTGATCAGGCCGGTCGGTGATCGTATGCAGAAAGTAAACATGCAGATCATCGCCATGGCCGTTCCGGCACAGGAGGGCATTACCAGGGACAATGTCAGCGTCCGGGTGGATGCGGTGGTCTATTTCCGCGTCGTCGACCCGATCAAGGCGACGGTGAATGTGCAGAACTACATGTTCGCCGTCTCGCAGCAGGCGCAGACATCGCTCCGGTCGATCATCGGCCAGTCGGAGATGGACCAGCTGCTGGCCGAGCGGGCAACGGTCAACAAGGAACTCCGCCGGATCATCGACGAGCCGACCGAGGGCCCGTGGGGCATCAGGGTCGAGCGCGTGGAGATCAAGGATGTGAGCCTGCCCGAGGGAATGAAACGGTCGATGTCGCGGCAGGCGGAGGCAGAACGGGAGCGCCGGGCGCGGATTATCACCGCTGACGGCGAGTACCAGGCGTCGAAGCGGCTCGCCGCGGCGGCCAACGTGATGGCGCGTGATCCCGCCGCGTTGCAGCTCAGGTTGCTGCAGACCGTGGTCGAGGTAGCGGCTGAGCGCAACAGCACGCTGGTCATGCCGATACCGGTCGAGCTGCTGAGGTTCTTCGACAAGTTCACTCCGGCCGCCCCGGCGAGCGAGAAGTCGGCCGCGGACTCGGCCTCGCTGGCCGACTTCGGCGATGTGGCGGTGGCGGCGGCGGAGGCTGAGGCCGAGCTCGGCGGGGCCGCGGCGGCCCCGCTGCAGATACCTGACATCCCGCCAATTCCCGAGATCACCGCGGAGGTGGGCGACGCCACGCCTGCCATCGGCGATGCCGCGCCTGACCAGCACGCACCGGAGCAGGACGCGGCGGCGCAAGGCGTGGCGGCGCAAGGCGTGGCGGCTGGGCGAAGGAGGGCCGCGAAAAAGCCGGGCGCATAGCCAGGCGGCACGGGACAGGTCCGCCGGAGCGGGAGGACCGCGGAGGATCCGGGCGCGTAAGGTGGCAGCCGCGCCGCCATCGCGGCCCGGGTCGGCCGGTCGGCGACGCGCCTGCGCACGCCGGCCGGGTCGGCGACGGGCCTGCGCACGCCCCGCCCCGCTAGAGTCGGCTCATGCAGAAGTGGGAGTACGCAACGGTGCCGCTGCTCGTCCATGCGACCAAGCAGATCCTGGACAACTGGGGCGAGGACGGGTGGGAGCTCGTGGCTGTGGTGCCGGGCCCGAATCCCGAGCAGCTCGTCGCCTACCTGAAGAGGGGCAAGCCATGAGCCTGGCGGAGGACCCGGCACCGGACCAGCACTCACCCGAGGCCCGGCTGGCCGCACTCGGCCTGACCCTGCCGAAGGTGACGGCTCCGCTAGCTGCCTACCTGCCGGCGGTGCGCACCGGGGATTACGTCTACACCGCCGGTCAGCTGCCATTCGTGGACGGGGTGCTGCCCGCGACCGGCAAGGTCGGCGCCGGGGTGGGCCTGGCCGAGGCCAGCGCGCTCGCGCGGATCTGCGCGCTCAACGCGCTGGCCGCGGTGGCGTCCGTGACGGGCGGCCTCTCGTCTGTCCGCCGGATCGTCAAGGTGACTGGCTTCGTGGCTAGCGCGCCCGATTTCACCCAGCAGGCACAGGTAGTTAACGGCGCGAGCGAGCTGCTGATCGAGGTCTTCGGCGAAGCTGGCCGGCATGCCCGCAGCGCCGTCGGCATGGCCGTCCTGCCGCTCGATACCCCGGTCGAGGTCGAGTTGATCGCGGAGGTAAGGGGCTAGGCCGTCAGCGGCGCAGGGCTCAGGAGGCTCGTCGTGGAAGGTCCCGTGGACGGCGCGGCGATCCGGCTCCCTGGGATGATGGCCGGTCGCGCGCTCGACGTCCTGGCGGGACGCGTGCCGGCGGCCGCCGCCAGGGACGCGGCAACCGTCATGCTGCTGCGTCCCGTGCCGGCGGCCGGGGGCGGCTCGCTGGCCCGGCACGCGGACCACGGCCTTGAGGTCTACATGCTGCGGCGCAAGTCCTCGATGGCCTTTGCTCCCGGCGCGTTCGTCTTCCCCGGCGGCTCGGTTGACACCAGGGATGCCGACGAAGAGGTCGCCTGGACCGGGCCTGACGTGGCCGACTTGGGCGCGATATTCGACGCTCCGGCTCGGCTCGCGCGGGCGCTGGTGTGCGCGGCCGTGCGGGAGACCTTCGAGGAGTCCGGGGTCCTGCTGGCCGGGCCGTCGGCGGCGACGGTGGTGGCCGATACCAGCGGCGATGACTGGGAAGCCGACCGGCATGCGCTGCTCGACCGGTCGATCTCGCTCGCTGAGATGCTCGGGCGGCGCCGCCTGGTGCTCCGCGCCGACCTGCTGAAGCCATGGTCACGGTGGATCACCCCGGTGGTGGAGGAACGCCGGTTCGATGCGCGCTTCTTCGCCGCCGCGCTGCCGCCCGGCCAGCGGACCAGGGACGTCGGCGGCGAGGCGGCGCAGGTCGCCTGGATCCGCCCGGCGGATGCCATAGCCGCCGGGCGGAAGAAGGAGATAGTGCTCTGGCTACCCACTGCGGTGACTCTCGGTGAGCTCGCCGCCTGCGGCACGATGGCGGCCGCGCTCGCCTCGCCCCGGCCGGTCACGCCGTGGCTGCCGGAGGTCACCATCCGCGAAGGCACGCCCTGGCTCAGCGTCCCCGGCGAGCAGGAGTATCCGCTGTGATCGAGCATCCGCGGTGACTGCCCAGGTGGCCGGCGGGACGCCGCCGGCCCCGGACATCGATGGCTCGGGGACGGCGCGGGCACGCTGCGTGCTGGCCCCCAACCCGTCGCTGATGACCCTGGACGGCACGAATACCTGGCTGATCGCCGAGCCAGGCTCGGCCGCGGCCGTGGTGGTGGATCCGGGACCTGACGACGAGGGGCACCTGCGCCGGGTGCAGGCGCTCGCGCTGGCTGCCGGGCAGCGGGTGAGCCGGATCCTGCTGACACACGGGCACCGCGATCATTCGGCCGGCGCCCGGCGACTGGCCGAGCTGACCGGAGCGCCGGTGCTGGCGCTTGACCCGGCGCAGCGGCTCGGCGCGGAAGGGCTCGAACCTGGCGATGTGGTATCCGCGGCAGGCTGCGAGATCCGCGTCATCGCCACGCCTGGCCATACGGCCGACTCGGTGTCCCTGCTGCTCCCGGCGGACCGCGCGGTGCTGACCGGGGACACGGTGCTCGGCCGCGGCACAACCATGATCGCCCGCGATGGCAGCCTCGGCGACTACCTGGGCTCGCTGGACAGGCTGCGGGCGCTCGCCGACTCCGCGGCGCTGGCGGCGCTGCTGCCCGGGCACGGGCCGCTGCTCGCGGACCCGGCGGCAACCCTGGACTTCTACATCGCCCACCGCGCGGAGCGGCTCGCCGAGGTGCTGGCCGCTGTCGCGGCCGGGGACCGCACGCCCGCCGGCATTGTCGCGCGCGTGTACGCGAGCGTGGACCGGAGCCTGTGGCCGTTCGCGGAGTGGTCAGTCCGGGCGCAGCTGGCCTACCTCGCGGAACGGGGGCTACTGCCGCCGGAGTGGGCCGGCGGGTCAGCGTGACCGCTTGCGCAGCCGCTCTGGCTCGATGAGCAGGACGGACTTGGCGGATAGCTGCAGCCAGCCGCGGGCAGCGAAATCCGCCAGCGCCTTGTTGACCGTTTCCCGCGATGCCCCGACCAGCTGGGCGAGTTCCTCCTGGGTGAGGTCATGGTTGACCTGCAGCCCGTCCTGCTGCGCGGTGCCGAACCGGTCGGCCAGGTCGAGCAGTGCCTTGGCCACCCGGCCTGGCACGTCCGTGAAGACGAGGTCGGCCATCACATCGTTGGCCCGGCGGAGCCGCTGGGCGAGCGCCTGGAGCAGGTGCAGGGCCACGTCGGGACGGCCGGTCAGCCAGCTTCGCAGGTCGGCGTGGGCGAGCGCAGCGAGGCGGCTGTCGGTGACCGCGGTCGCGCTCGCCGTGCGCGGCCGCGGGTCGAAGAGCGACAGTTCCCCGAACATCTCGCCCGGGCCTAGCACGCTCAGCAGGTTCTCCCGGCCGTCGGCCGCGGCACGGGTCAGCTTGATCTTGCCGGCGAGTATCACGTAGAGCTGGTTGCCGGAGGCCCCCTCCTCGAACAGGCGCTCGGCCCGGGAAAGCTCCACGACGGTGACTCCGGCCTGCAGCGCGGCCGCACTGTCATCGTCGAGCGACTCGAACAGCGGCGCCCGCCTAAGCACGTCATCCGCGTCGTCCACGGGTGCCTCCTCGCCTGCATCCGCCATCAGTACCCAGTGTCGCCCATTTGTGACCTGGGCTCGACAGGGGGCGGCTGGCCTCGCACCGCGCGGGCCTCCCGGCTGGCGCCGTGGCTGCCCTTCGGCGCCGCACGCACGCGCGCCCAGGTTCAGTGCCCCCGATGGCTATCCGATGACCTGAGCCTGGCCCGGCACGCCTCGATCTCGGCTTCGGCGTCGGCCTGGCCCACCCAGGTAGCCGTCTCCACTTCCTTGCCGGGCTCCAGGGCCTTGTAAACCTCGAAGAAGTGCTGGATCTCCAGCCGGTCGAACTCAGAGACGTGCTCGATGTCCCGCAGATGCGCCATCCGGGGGTCGGTGGCGGCGACGCAGAGCACCTTGTCATCGGCGCCCATCTCGTCCCGCATCCGGAACATGCCGATCGCCCGGCAGTGAATCAGGCAGCCAGGGAACGTCGGCTCGTCCAGGATCACGAGCGCGTCGAGCGGATCACCGTCGTCAGCGAGCGTATCCTCGATGAATCCGTAGTCAGCGGGGTACCGGGTCGAGGTGAACAGCATCCGGTCCAGCCGGATTCGCCCGGTTTCATGATCCATCTCGTATTTGTTGCGCTGGCCTTTCGGGATCTCGATGACCACATCGAATTTCACGATTCCGCTCCCTGCAGCCGTAGATGATTGACTCCGTGGCCAGGACGCGTGCCCCGCATCCTGGCTGCCCGCAGGATCAGCATCTCGTGAGGGGAGGAGTGGTGACGAGCCGGCTCCGGCGCGTGGCATTGGCGACCCTCGCGCTGCTGACCATTTTCACCATCGGCGCCGGCGTCGCGGTCGCGCATCTGCTGCCCGCCCGTCTTGCCCGCTGGCAGGTACCGCGGGTGGCCGGGCAGCCGCTGACCGCGGCCGGCCCGGTGCTCGGCGCGGCAGCACGACCGCAAGGAAAGGCCGTAACGTCTGCGGGCCTGAGCGCCCGGCTGTCCGGGACGCTGGGCCTGCCCGCCCTGGGCGCGCACGTCGCAGCGGCCGTCGCCAGCTTGCCAGCGGGCAAGGTGATCTTCGCCAGGCATGGCAGCTCCCCGTTCGCGCCGGCCTCGACGGCCAAGCTGGCGACGGCGGTGGCGGCCCTGCAGGTGCTCGGCCCCGGAGCCCGGTTCAGCACGCGGGTCGTGGCGGGCGCCGCGCCGTCTGCCATCATCCTGGCCGGCGGCGGTGACCCTACCCTGGCTGCGGGTAGTCCGCCTGCGGCGGACTACCCGCAGCCGGCGACGCTTGCCTCGCTGGCCGCCAGGACGGCGCGCGCGCTGCGCGCCAGGCACCGGCGCACCGTGCGGCTGGGGTACGACACCTCGCTGTACACCGGGCCGCTGCTCGCGCCTTCGTGGCCGTCCAGCTATGTGTCCACCGGCAATGTCAGCCCGATCACGCCGCTGGAGGCTGACCAGGGCCGGCTGACCGCCAGCGGAGCGCCGCAGGATGCCGATGACCCGGGGAACTTCCGGCCGCGGTCGCTGACCCCGGCGGCCGATGCCGCCCGTGCGTTCGGCTCGCTGCTGGCCAGTCACGGGATCCGGGTGCGCGGGCCGATCCGGTCGGCCAGGGCGCCGTCGGCGGGCGTCACCATCGCCAGGGTGGACTCACCGCCGCTCGCCGAGATCGTGCAATGGATGCTGATCGAGAGCAACAACGTGATCGCCGAGAACCTGGCCAGGCAGGTAGCGATCGCGGTCGGCAGGCCCGCCTCGTTCAGCGGCGCGGCGGCGGCCGTGATGGCGACCGACCAGAGACTGGGGGTGCACGGCATCAGGCTGGCGGACGGCAGCGGCCTTTCGCCCGCTGACCGGATCACCCCGCGCGCGCTTGTGCAGCTGGTCGCCCTGGCCGCGGGCGGCGGCGGCCCCGGCCTCCGGCCGGTGATTACCGGGCTGCCGGTGGCGGGCTTTTCCGGGACGCTTGCCCCAGGCGGGAGCGTCTTCGCCGTCACGGGGCCGGCCGCCCGCGGGGTGGTGCGGGCGAAGACAGGCAACCTGACCAGCGTGGCAGCCCTGGCCGGAGTCGCCTACGCCAGCAACGGCCAGCTGCTGGCCTTCGCGTTCATGGCCGATCAGCTGCCCAGGGCGGGCCTGAGCCAGGCTGCCGGCGCTTTCGCCGAGCTTGCCACCAAGCTCGCCGGCTGCGGCTGTCACTGACACCGAGTCGCGGCAGGCCTGCGGCTGGCGCGGCACCTGAGCCGAAGCCCGGTGCCGGGGCACGTACGGTGGAGGGGTGAGCAGCACACAGATGATCGACTGGGATGTGGCCACCTCAACCGGCATTCGCTGGGCCAGGCCCGGCCCGCAGGTCAGCCGGGCCGAGGCGAGGAAGGTCGTGGCCGAGCTTCGCGAGTTTGCGGCCGCCGTGCAAGAACCGGTGCGCGAGGTCACCGGGCTGGCCGGCCCAGCCGACGGCGGAACCGTCGCGGTGGTAGACCG
>DATGVY010000481.1:0-3320 GCA_035299845.1 Streptosporangiaceae bacterium | reverse complement strand
CCCGCGCCCGGCCGGCCGGCGAGCCAGCGACGGCCTCCAGCCCGGCCAGCGCCCGCGCCCGGCCGGCCGGCGAGCCAGCAACGGCCTCCAGCCCGGCTGCGGCCTGCCGGAGCGCTGCCGAGGCTTCGCGGACCTCGTCCTCGGCGGGCGCCGTGAGCTGCGCAAGGCGGCGGAGCCGGTCGAGTTCGCCCCCGCCGGCCGCGACCCGGGCGCCGGTCGCGGCCGACTGCGCGGCGGTCAGGTCCCAGGTCCGCCCGGTGAGCGCGTCGGCCTCTCGACAGGAATCGGTATGTCGAGCATTGTGGGCTGAAGTCCTGACATCTGGAGGCTGCTGTGCGTGACTACGTCATCGTCGGCGCCGGCTCGGCCGGATGCGTGCTCGCGGCCCGGCTGACGGAAGATCCGGACGTGCGGGTGACCCTGATCGAGGCTGGCGCGCCCGATACCGCGCTGGAGATCCACATTCCGGCCGCATTCGGGAAGCTATTCCAGTCCAAGTGGGACTGGGATTACCTGACCGATCCCGAGCCGGGCATCGACGGCAGGCGCCGGTACCTGCCGCGCGGCAAGATGCTGGGCGGCTCGTCATCGATGAACGCGATGATATACATCCGCGGGAACCGGGCCGACTACGACGAGTGGGCGGCGGGCGGCGCGACCGGCTGGGGCTGGCCGGACGTGCTGCCCTACTTCCTGCGTGCCGAGGACAACGAGCGCGGCCCGAGCGACCTGCACGGCACCGGCGGCCCGCTGACCGTCAGCGACGGCCGGTCCAGGCACGCGCTGATGGACGCCTATATCGAGGCTGCGCAGCAGGCCGGGCACAAGCCCAACGACGACTTCAACGGGCCGGAGCAGGACGGAGCTGGCTACTACCAGCTCACCCAGCGGAACGGGATGCGGTGCAGCGCCGCGGTGGCCTACCTGCACCCGGCGATGGCCCGGCCGAACCTCGAGGTGATCACCGACGCGCTGTGCACCCGGATTCTGTTCGACGGCAACCGCGGCATCGGGGTTGAGTACGAACGGGCGAACGAGCTCTCGCAGCTGCTCGCCGACCGCGAGGTGATCATCTCAGCCGGCGCCTACAACTCGCCGCAGCTGCTGATGCTGTCCGGCATCGGGATCGCGGCCGAGCTGCAGGCCTACGGGATCGAGCCGCGTGCCAACCTGCCGGTCGGCGAGAACCTCCAGGATCACATTAATGCCGGGATCGGCTACCTGACCGACACCGAGACCCTGATGACCGCCGAGACCGAGGAGAACATCGGGCTGCTGCAGAACGAGGGACGCGGCCCGCTGACCTCCAACATCGGCGAGGCCGGCGGCTTCTTCCGCAGCCAGGACGGCCTGGCGGCGCCGGACTGCCAGATCCATGCCGCTCCGGTCATGTTCGTCGACGAGGGCCTGGGGCTGCCGGTCGATCACGGCTTCGTCTTCGGCGCCGTGGTGCTGAAGCCAGCCAGCCGGGGCAAGGTCTACCTGCGCTCGCTGCTGCCCAGCGCGAAGCCGCACATCGTGCACGGCTACTTCACCGACCCGGCCGACCGGGACACGATGATGCGCGCGTTCCGCGTCCTGGCCGAGATCGCCGCGCAGCCTGCGCTGGCCGCGCACCGCCGGGCGGACATGCGCGTCCCCGCATCGGACAGCGACGCCGACGTCTGGGAGTTCATCAAGCGCGAGTGCCAGACGCTGTACCACCCGACCAGCACCTGCGCTATCGGCTCCGTGGTCGACCCGCAGCTGCGGGTGCTCGGCCTGGACGGGCTGCGCGTGGTGGACGCCTCCGTCATGCCGACCGTGATCAGAGGGAACACCAACGCGCCCACCATCATGATCGCCGAACGGGCGGCCGACCTGATCCGCTCCGGCTGAGTAACCGGCGGGAAACAGCTGGTCAGTGCTGACTGGTACGGAGGCCGAGTCTTTTAATGATTTCCGCCGCGACGTCCGCCGCACTGCCCCGGACAGACAGCACGACAATCCGTTCAGAATCTTGCGGCATTTCCAGGGCGGCGAACTGGCTGTCGATGAGCTTCGGCGAGAAGAAATGCCCGTGCCTTGAAGTCAGGCGGTCCGCGGCCTGGCCACGGCTGACCTGCAGGAACACCATCCGCGCGGCCGGCCGGCCGTCGAGCAGCACGGCGCGGTAAGCGCGCTTGAGCGCCGAGCAGGCCACGACCGCGGACTGCCCGGCCGCGATCCGTACGTCCATCCAGGCCGCGATCGCATCCAGCCACGGTCGGCGGTCCTCGTCGGTGAGCGGCTGACCGGTCCGCATCTTGGCGACGCTCGCGGCGGAGTGAAACGAGTCGCCGTCGGCGAAGGGCCAGCCCAGCCGCTCCGCCAGCAGGCTGCCGACCGTGGTCTTGCCGCTACCGGAGACGCCGGCCAGGATCACGATCATCGCGGGCGAGCCTATCGCCGGGCGCGCTCCGTGAGTAAGCGGCGAGCACGAGCCACGCCAGGGCATGAGCTCAGGCCAGCTCAGCGGTAACCGACGCCGTCGCCTCGTGTCATAGAAGTGACCACCCTGACCCCGTCGATGTGACGAGAAGACGCGATGCAAGCCCAGAAAGGGCAACCCAGCGCCGCGCGTTTTAGGCGCTGGCCGGCCATTCGTGGCTGACGGCGAGGGGCGGGCCTGCTCGGCGTTGACATCGGAATTCGGCCAGACAGGCCAGCCCGGGAGCGACACTTCGGGTCACCCCGGCGTGTCCTGCCCGGTAGTCCGGATCTACCTGACCACGCGGTAGTGCAGGTGCGTTACCCCGGGTGCGTCCACTACCTCGATGCGTTCCAGGTCCACCGGGTCGTCGCCCAGGTGATCGAGGAGCCGCACGCCGCGGCCGAGCAGCACCGGGATCAGGTGGATCTGGATCTCGTCCAGCAAGCCGGCCCGCAGGGCCTGCTGCACGGCGGCGGAGCCCATCAGGCTGACGTCCTTGCCGCCTGCCGCCGCGCGCGCCTGCTCGACGGCGCTCTCGATGCCATCGGTCACGAAGGTGTACGGCGGCTCGCCCTGCGGCACGTGCTCCGGGACCTGATGAGTCAGGACGAACAGCGGCGCCCCGGGGAGCGGTCCATCTCCTCCCCATCCGTCGGTGATGTCGTAGGTCCGGCGGCCCGAGATGACTGCCCCGACACGGCCGGCCATCGCGTCGAAGACCTCGGCGCTGGCCGCTGACAGCTTGAAGGATTCGTAGTACCGGCTCGGCGTGTCCCCGTCTGAGTACCAGTCGAACAGCCGCATGCCGCCCTTGCCCAGGGGCTGCGCAGGACTGTCATCCGGCCCGGCGATGAAACCGTCCAGCGAT
>DATGVY010000480.1:0-1525 GCA_035299845.1 Streptosporangiaceae bacterium | reverse complement strand
AGGGGCAGCAGGTGCAGGGGCAGCAGGTGCAGGGGCAGCAGGTGCAGGAGCGGGCGCCGATGATGCCGGCCCGGCGGCCGCCGACGGCGACCGGGGGGATGTGCCCGATCCTGGCTCGATCGGCGCCATCGCGGGGCTGCTTGCCGCCGCCGAGCGGCCGGTGCTCGTGCTCGGCTCGGACGTCTGGCTGGACGGGGCCGACCTGGCTGCGCGGCAGGCAGCAGAGGAACTCAGGTTGCCGGTGATCGCCAACGGCCAGGGCCGCGGCGTGCTGCCTGCCGGTCACGAGCTGCTCGTCACCCGCGCAAGGTCGGTGGCCTTCGGCCGGGCTGACCTGGTGATTGTCGTCGGCACGCCGCTTGATTTCCGGCTTGGCTACGGTGAGTTCGGCGGGCGGGACGGGGCGCCGCGCGCCCAGGTCGTGCACGTGGCCGACGATCGCGGCCAGATCGCGGCGCACTGCCCGCTGGCCGGCTCGGCGGCCGGCGACCTGGCCGCGTTCTTCACCAGGCTGGCCGTCGCGGGCCGCGCGGCGCACGGCCGGGCCGGCTCCTGGCTCGCGCAGCTGCAGGCCGCCCGCGACAAGGCAGTCGCCGCCGACGGGCCGCTGCTGTCCAGCGACGCCGACCCAGTGCACCCGATGCGGGTGTACGGCGAGCTGGCGAAGATCCTCGACAGCGATGCCGTGGTGATCGGTGATGGCGGGGACTTCGTCTCGTACGCCGGCAAGTACATCGAGCCGCGGCAGCCGGGCGGCTGGCTGGACCCTGGCCCGTACGGATGCCTGGGAACCGGCCTCGGGTACGCGATCGCGGCCCGGATCGCCAGGCCGTCCGCTCAGGTGGTGCTGCTGCTCGGAGACGGCGCGGCCGGGTTCTCGCTGATGGACGCCGACACCCTCGTGCGGCACCGGCTGCCGGTCGTGATGATCTGCGGCAACAACGGGATCTGGGGCCTGGAGAAGCATCCCATGCAGGCTCTCTACGGTTATGACGTCGCCGCCGAGCTGCAGCCGCAGTGCCGGTACGACCAGGTGGTGGCCGCGCTCGGCGGGGCGGGTGAACTTGTCACCAGCCCGGCCGGCATCGGGCCAGCCCTGCGCCGCGCGTTCGACTCCGGCGTCCCCTACCTCGTCAACGTCGCCACCGACCCGGGGATCGCCTATCCGCGTTCCACCACCGGCGTCTGATCAGCGCCGCGCGTTCGACTCCGGCGTCCCCTACCTCGTCAACGTCGCCGCCGACCCGGGGATCGCCTATCCGCGTTCGACCACCGGCGTCTGATCAGCGCCGCGCGAAACAGTTGCCGCCCCTCAAGTCTCTTTCTGCACGCCTGCCCTCGCCGAGATCCGGTTCCTTGATCCCGGAATTTTAGGCGGGCTCCAGAGGCTGTCGCACAACTCGTGATCTTGAAAAGTCAAGCTGCTGGAACACAGCGTTTTGAGTAGTTGATCCCCATTTGAAGGGTCGAATAGTTGCCTCAGATGGACCGGCGCTCCACTACATATGAGTAGACGGCAGTTGTG
>DATGVY010000479.1:0-3599 GCA_035299845.1 Streptosporangiaceae bacterium | reverse complement strand
TCCCCGGTCATCGCCACCTCCCCGGTCATCGCGGCATCCCGGCGGGGGCCGGAACCCTAGCGCGGACCGCGTTCACGTGCGCCGTCAGATCCTCGGCCCCGCCGAGCGCGTCGATGTAGGGCGCAGCGCCCGCGAGCCCGGTGGCGTCGCATTCGACCAGGTGAATGCCGCGCAGGAAAGACAGCACCGACAGCCCGCCGGAGTGCCGCGCGGTTCCCCCGGTCGGCAGCACGTGGTTGGAGCCGGCCAGGTAGTCACCGAGCGAGACCGGCGCGTAGGGGCCGACGAAGATGGCGCCTGCGTTCCGGATCCGGCGGGCAAGCTCGCTGGCGCCCTCGGCCTGGATCTCCAGGTGCTCGGGCGCCCAGGCGTCCGCCACGGCCAGCGCCGCGCCGACGTCGTCCACCAGGACGCAGGCGGACTGCCCGGCCAGGGCTGCCCCGACTCGCTCCCGGTGCCTGGCGGCGCCGGCCTGCCGCCCGAGCTCAGGCTCGACTCGCTCGGCCAGCCCCGGATCCGTGGTGATCAGCAGGCAGGCGGCAAGCGGGTCATGTTCCGCCTGGGCGACCAGGTCGGCCGCGACAAGCACGGGATCCGCCGTGTGGTCGGCCAGGATCGCGACCTCGGTGGGACCAGCCTCGGCATCGGTGCCGATCGTGCCCTGCAGGAGCCGCTTGGCGGCGGCGACATAGACGTTGCCGGGACCGGTGACGGTGTCGGCGGGGGCGCAGTCCACCGTGCCGTAGGCGAGCATCGCGACGGCCTGCGCGCCGCCGGCGGCGTGCACCTCGGTGATGCCGAGCAGCGCGCACGCGGCCAGCACGGCCGGATGCGGCAGGCCGCCGTGGCCGGCGCCGGGCGGCGACGCCACCGCGATCTCGCCAACGCCGGCCACCTGCGCCGGGATCACGTTCATCACCACGGAAGACGGATAGGCCACCAGGCCGCCAGGAACGTAGACGCCGGCCCTGGCGACCGGTACATACCGCTCCGTGACGGTGCAGCCCGGCGCGACGGTAGTGACCGTCTCGCGCGGCAGCTGCGCCTCGTGCACGAGCCGGGCCCGCCGGGCGGCCTCGGCTAGCGCGGACCTGACGTCCTGGCCGAGCCGGCCGAGCGCGGCGGTCAGCGCATCCGCCGGGATCCTGGTGGTGGCCAGGTCCACCCCGTCGAACCTGGCCGTGTACTCCCGCACCGCGGCGGCGCCCCGGTCGCGCACGGCCTCGCAGACCGGCCGGACCGCGTCCAGCGCGGCCGTGACGTCAAGGGCGGCCCGCGGCAGCAGGCCGGCGAGTGCCGCCCTGCTGAGGCCGGCCGCCGTGGCACCGCGCAGGTCAACGGTTCTGAGCACCCGCCAAGCCTAATGGGCCCCGGCCTGCCAGCTTGACTGGCGGGCCTGGCCGGCTGCCCTGCCCTGGGCCCGCCTCGCAGTCAGCAGCGGTTCGGCGGACCCGCCATGCCCGGTGCGCACCGGCCTGCCCGCCCGGGCAGCGGGCATGCACCGGCAGTCGTTGCCGTGCGGGGCGGCAGTTCGCGGCGAGGGCTGCGTAAAACCTGTCTTTGCGTGGTGTGCCACCAGGCCGAGTTCGGTCGCGTGACGGGGATCGACCGCGGCCGGACCGACCGTGACTCGGTGGAGCACGCCCGGGAAGCCGGGCCTGCCGCGTGCGCTGGCTGCCCCGCTACTCGACGATCTTGGAGATCGGGATCTCCAGGATGTCCCGCGCGCCCGCCGCGCGCAGCGCCGGGATCAGCGTGTTGACGCCGCGCTTGGGCACGACCGCCTCGACCGCGTGCATGTCGCCGCGGGCCAGCGAGGTGATCGTCGGCGATGTCATGGCCGGCAGCATCTGCGTCACCGCGGCCAGCTGGCTGGCGGCGACGTTCAGCTTCAGCAGCACGTTGCCGCGCGCCCTGATCGCCCCGCGCAGCAGCAGCGCCACGTCCTCCATGGCCGCCCGCTTGGCCGGGTCGGCGTGTGCCCCGGTATTGGCGACAAGCTCGGTGTAGCTGGTCAGCAGGGTATGCAGGATCTTCAGGCCGTTCCTGCGCAGTGACGAGCCCGTCTCGGTCAGGTCCACGATCGCGTCCACGATGTCGGGGACCTTCGCCTCGGTGGCGCCGTAGGACGGGATCACCCTGGCCTTGATCCCGTTGGCGTCAAGGAACCGCCGGGTGAGGCCGGGAAACTCGGTGGAGATCCGCACCCCCTCGGGGAGGTCGGCGACCGACTCCCAGCCCGCGCTGGCCGGCACCGCGAGGACGACCCGCACCGGGTCGCCGGTTGCCTTGGAATACTGCAGCTCGCCGAGCGAGACCACGTCCGCGCCGGTCTCCGCGATCCAGTCACGGCCGGTGATACCGAGATCGAAGAGACCTTGCTCAAGGTAGGACGGGATCTCCTGCGGGCGCAGGAACCGGACCCGGCCGATCCTGGGATCGTCGATCGACGCGTGGTAGTCGCGGTCAGACGAGCGGCGGACGGTCAGGTCGGCGGCGTCAAACAGGTCAAGGGTGGCCCGTTCGAGCGAGCCCTTCGGCAGGACCAGGGAAAGCAAGACGGCGGGAACCTTTCGCAGCTGCGGGCATGGCCAGGCTGACATTAGTCGCCTGCGCCGTCAAAGTCGGCCCGCCCCCGCGGCCGCGCCCGCCTGGCACGGGTCAGTTAGCCGGGATCCAGGCCGAGCAGGTCATCGATGGTCTCCCGGCGCAGAATCAGCCTGGCGGCGCCGTCCCGGACCGCGACCACCGGGGGCCGGGGCACGTGGTTGTAGTTGCTGGCCATCGACCGACAGTACGCGCCGGTGGCGGCGACGGCGATGAGGTCCCCGGCAGCAGTGTCCGCCGGCAGGTAGGCATCGCGCACGACGATGTCGCCGCTCTCGCAGTGCCTGCCGACGATCCGGCTGAGCATCGGCGGCGCGGCGGACTCGCGGGACGCCAGCACGCACGTGTAGTCGGCGTCATACAGCGCGGTCCGGATGTTGTCGCTCATGCCCCCGTCCACGCTCACGTAGGTCCGCAGCCCGTCGACGTCCTTGACCGTGCCGACCTGGTAGAGCGTGACGGTGCCGGGCCCGGCGATAGCCCGGCCCGGCTCCACGGACAGCCTCGGCCTGGCCAGGCCGGCCGCGCGGCACTCCGCGTCCAGGATGTCGCGCAGGCCGCTGGCGATGAGCCTGATGTCCGCCGGGTCGTCGGCGGCCGTGTAGGCGATGCCGAACCCGCCGCCGAGGTTGAGCTCCTCGATGCCGATCCCGTGCTCGTCCCGGATCCGTACGGCAAGCTCGATGACCCGGTGCGCGGCGACCTCGAAGCCTGCGGTGTCGTAGATCTGCGAACCGATGTGCGAATGCAGGCCAGCGAAATCAAGTCCGGGGCTGGCGAGCACGCGGCGTACCGCCTTGTCCGCGGCCCCGGAGGCGAGCGAGAATCCGAATTTCTGGTCATCGTGCGCGGTGGCCACGAACTCGTGCGCGGCGGCCTCCACACCGGTGGTGACGCGAACGAGGATCCTCGGCTGGCGGGCGTTTCGGCCGGGTCCCGCCCCGGCGGGCCCCGTCCCGGCCGGTCCTGGCCCGGCGGTGAGTCTGTCCAGG
>DATGVY010000478.1:0-7906 GCA_035299845.1 Streptosporangiaceae bacterium | reverse complement strand
TCCCCGGCGGTCAGCCCGGGTCAGGCGGCCGCCCAGGTCAGCTGGCTGGCGTCCGGGCTGCCCAGTCCTCGGCGGTCAGCGCGAATCGCTCGTGATCCCGCCAGGCGCCTGCTACCCGCAGATACCGGGGCGAGAAACCCTCATGCCGGAACCCGAGCCGCGTGACCAGCGATATCGACGGCTTGTTGGACGGCTGGATATTGGCTTCCAGCCGGTGCAGGCCCAACGCGCCGAAAGCGGCGGCGATCACCTGGCTGAGGCCGTCGCGCATCAGGCCCTGGCCGGCCTTCCCTGCGAATGCCGCGTAGCCGAGGTAGCCGGACGCAAACGCGCCTAGCACGATCTCGTTGATGTTGACGAAGCCGACGAGACCGCCGTCGGCAGGGTCGATGACGAGGAACCCGGCATGCTCTGGCCGGCTGATCCGCTGCAGGTAGTGGGCGAAGCGAATGGCCGTGTCCGGCGGCTCGATCCAGGGCGCATGCAGGTCCCTGCTGAGGCGCACCGCCGCTACGAAGAGTTCCTCGTCGGCCGGTACTGGCCGGCGAATGAGAGTCGCCGCAGGCACGCAGTCAACGATGCCGAGGCGCAACGCCGCAGTCAATCCAGGGCCGGGGCCGGTCCGGGCCGACGGCGACGGCGGCCGCCCAGAACCGCTGGACCTCGCCGAGATGGGCCACCAGGTCGTGCAGCGACCAGTCGGGGCAGCCAGGCACACGCGCCCGGGCGGGCGTGACGGCGGCAGCGGCCCGCCCGGCCAGGGCGGCGCGGGACGGATACGGCCAGGCGGGGCGGGACGGCTAGGCATCAGAGTGCCCGGCCGGCCGGGCGCCTTTCACCTGACGGCCCGCCGTCCAGACCCCGGTCACGTGCGCGGGACTCGCCAGCACCGTGATGTCGGCGAGCGGATCGGCGTCGAGCGTGATGACATCGGCGTCGTAGCCGGCCTCGAGCCGGCCACTGCGCGGCGCCTGCGGCCCGAGAGTCAGCGGGGCGGTCGCCGTGGCCGCCTCGATTGCCTGCCGCGGCGTCATGCCGAGCGCGACGAGATGGGACAGTTCAGACCCGTTTCGACCCCATGAGTTGGGCAGGTCACTGCCGGTCAGGCCGATGTCGGTGCCCATCGCGATCGTGACGCCTCGCTGCAGCGCCAGCGCCACCGCCTGGGCGTGCACGTCGGCGATGGCGACGAGCTTGGCGGCCGCGTAGTCCGGCACGGCGGCCAGGTTGGCCAGGATGTCCTCGATGATCGTCCGGGTCGGCACCAGGATGGCGCCGGTCTCCTTCATGGCGTCACAGCATTCCTCATCGAGGTAGCTGCCGTGCTCGATGGTCAGCACCCCGGCCTCCAGCGCCGCGATGATTCCCGGCTTGCCGTGGCAGTGCGCGGCGACCGCGCGCTCCGCGAGGCCGGCCACCTCGACGATCGCGTGCAGCTCCGCCTTCGTGAACTGCTGGTGGATCGGGTGGTCCAGCTCAGAAAGCACCCCGCCGGACGCGCAGATCTTGATCACTCTCGCGTTGCGGCGCAGCTGCTCCCTGACGGCGCGCATGCAGCCGTCCGCGCCGTCGGCGAGCCGCATCGCGCCGTCGCGGACGGAGTAGTCCGCCATCCAGCCCAGCGGGTAGGAATGCAGGTCGGCATGGCCGCCGGTGGTGCTCAGGATCGCGCCGGCCGCGTAGATCGCCGGGCCGTCGAGCAGCCCCTCGGCGACGACCCTGGCCAGGTCGATGCCGAGCCCGCCTACCTCGCGCACGGACGTGATGCCGGCATCGAGTGCCGCGCGCAGGTCCCGCGCACTGCGCACGGCGCGCAGCGCCAGCGGCTCCAGCGGCATCTTCGCCAGGTCAAAGACACGGGAGCCGAGGAAATGCCCGTGACAATCCCACATGCCCGGCATGACAGCCGCGGCGTGGCGGGAGTCAGCGCCCGGAGTGGCGGGCGCGGCGGCGGCCGGTCCCGCGTAGCTGATCTGCGCTCCATCCAGCACGACGACGCCGTCCGGGATCGGGTCGCCTCGGCCGGGAATGAGCAGGCGTGCCTGGATTCTGTCCATGATCACTCCTTAGAATTCACCGGCGGGCGCCGGACTGAGGCGCGGACTTGCGGCACGGGATATGTGCGGCGGCTGGGATTCGCGGCACGGGGGATTCGCGGCACGGGGGACTTGCGGCACGGGGACTTGCGGCCTTCGCGGCACGCCGGACTGGGGCGCGGCAGGCCTGCGGCGGCGGACCTGCAGGAGCAGAACGGCGAGCCCGGCAGCGGGCGGCGGAACGTCAATGGCACCATTCCGGGGCTCAGATTGGCCCCGGCCGCGGTCCGCAAGGCCAATTTCTCTGCGCATATCTGATTGTGCGTCTTCGTATGCAGCCGGTGATGCGCTATACAGGTCTGAGTGCGAGGGAGCGAGATGCGGCCACCAGAGGGGTCCCCGTCCCTGCCCGGCTGGCGGGCGGCGCAGGACGGGATTTCCCGCATTCGCCGAATGCTGTCAGCCGCCCCGCCCCCCGTCAAGATCATCCTGATCGCCGCCATCGTCGTCATCTTCCCCTTCGCCGTACCGACCGCATTGTCGATCCTGCTAGTCGGCGCGCTGATCTACGCACCCATTGCCGTCGCCTCCGGCCGCCGTTCCGTTGCGGCATCCCTATCGGTGGCGGTATGGGGCGTTGCCCTGGTCACGGCATGGTCCGAGCGCCAGTCCCTGATGCCTGCGCTGCTCGTGCTGCCTTTCCTGGTGGTGGCCGCTGCGCACGCAGGATCGCTCGGCCGCTGGTTCGTACCATGCCGCACGGTCGCCTGGACGTTGCTGTGGGCGCTGCCGGTGGGTTTCCTCGCGAGCCTGCTCCATGCGTACCAGGGCATCATCGCTTCCGCCTTTGCCTGGCTGATGGCCTGCATCGTGCTGGGCTGGCGGCTGGCTAAGTCATTGCAGGTCGGCCGGGAATTCGGGCGTCAGCAGGCGCGCGGCGGGGCGCTCGCCGCGCCGCATACCGGAACGGCCAGGCGGCCGCCGCGGGATGGCCGCGCCGCCGGCCCTCCCGGCACCGACAGCCGGGTCGCGCTCGCCGGTGACCTGGTACGCGCCGGGCACCCAGCCGACGGCCCGCGTGGCGGGCCCGCCGCGCGCGGGCGGCCTGCTGCTGACCGGCCGCCAGAGATCACGGTTGACGAGGCGATGGCCGAGCTCGATGCCATGATCGGGCTGACGGCGGTCAAGGACCAGATCCGGTCGATTGCCGCGTCGATCGAGGCGGCCCGCAGGCGCGCGCTGGCCGGACTCGGCGCCGAGAAGCCCATGCAGCACTTCGTCTTCCTCGGCCCGCCGGGCACCGGGAAGACCGCGGTCGCCAGGATCATTGCCAAGATCTTCTACGCGTTCGGGCTGCTGGAGACGCCCGCCGTGGTGGAGGCGCACCGGGCCGACCTGGTCGGCGAGTACCTCGGCGCGACCGCGATCAAGACGAACGAGCTCATCGACTCGGCGCTCGGCGGCGTGCTGTTCATCGACGAGGCGTACAGCCTGGTCAACGAGGGCGACGGGCAGGGTGACCGGTTCGGCAACGAGGCCGTCCAGGCGCTGCTCAAGCGCGCCGAGGACGACCGGGACGACCTGATCATCATCCTGGCCGGATACGAGAAGCAGATGGAGAGCTTCCTGGCCACGAACCCGGGCCTCACCTCGCGGTTCGCCATCAGGGTCAAGTTCCCCGGTTACCTGCCTGCCGAGCTGCTCGCGCTGGCCGACTCCGCCCTTGAGCGGCGCGGCGAGCTGCTGGATCCCGACGCCAGGCCGGTGCTCTGGCGGATGTTCGAGGATGTAGGGCGGCGCAGGCTGGCGGATGATCTCGGAAACGGCCGGTTCGTGCGCAGCCTGCTCGAGAAAGCCGGGCAGGCCAGGGACGTCCGGGTCATGAGCGCGCCGGACGAGCCGTCGTCCGGCGACCTCGTGACCATCGAGGGAACCGACCTGGAGCACGCGTTCACCGAGCTGACCAGCAGGTTCCGGGGCTACAGCGAGACGCCGTCGCTGGCGAGCGCGCTGGCCGAGCTGGATGCGCTGATCGGCCTTGAGCCGGTCAAGCGGCAGGTCCACGAGATCGCGGCCCAGCTGCGGGTGGCGCGGCTCCGCGACCGGCAAGGCCTCGCCAGCCAGCCGCCGGCCAGGCACTTCGTCTTCACCGGCCCGCCGGGCACGGGCAAGACGACGGTCGCCCGGATTCTGGGCCGGATCTTCGCCGCGCTGGGCCTGCTCGTCCGTCCCGGCGTGGTCGAGGCGCATCGGGCCGACCTTGTCGGCGAGCACCTGGGCTCCACGGCGATCAAGACGAACAAGCTGGTGGACTCCGCACTTGGCGGGGTGCTATTCATCGACGAGGCCTACTCGCTGTATAACGATGGCTACTCCGGGGGAGACGCGTTCGGTTCCGAGGCCGTGCAGACGCTACTCAAGCGCGCGGAGGATGACCGCGACCGGCTGGTAATCGTGCTGGCCGGCTACACCCCGGACATGGACCGGTTCCTGCGCAGCAACCCCGGCCTTGCCTCCAGGTTCAGCGTGCGGATCGGTTTCCCCAGCTACTCGCCCGCGGAGCTGGTGAGGATCGCCGAGGTGATCGCGCAGCAGGCGGGGGACAGCTTCGCCGAGGACGCATTGCCGGTGCTCGACCAGATCTTCAGCCGCGCCTGCGCCGAGCAGCGCATTGACGAGCTCGGCAACGGGCGGTTCGCCCGGTCGCTGTTCGAGCGCGCGTGCGCCGCCAGGGACCTGCGGGTCGCCCATCTGGGCGAGACCGCGAGCGCCGCCGATCTCACCACGGTGGCCGCCGCTGACCTGGTCGCCGCCTATCAGGAGAGCAGCGACTGAGCCTGAACCGCACCCGCTGGCCAGGCCGCAACTGCGCGGCCTTGCCGATGTCCGCGGACCGGACGACGGCGATCACCGGATAGCCGCCGGTGACGGGGTGGTCGGCGAGCAGCAGGATCGGCCTGCCGTCGGGGGGATCTGCAGCGCCCCGGTGAACATCCCCTCGCTAGCCAGCTCGCGGGTGATGGCACGCGGCAGCGCCGGGCCGTCCAGCCGCAGGCCCGTCCGGTCGCTGGCCGGCGTCACCAGATAGTCGGCGCCGCACAGCAGGTCGATCGCACCAGCGGCGAGCCAGTCATCCCGCGGCCGGGCAGCACCCGGAGCGCGGCGCCCGCTGCGCGGCACTCCGAGATGCCCGAATGCGGGCCGGCCCAGATCCTGGACCGTGGCGAGCGGGCCGGGCCTGATTACCTCGATCACCGGGGCCGCGTTCCATGATCCCGGGGATTTCTCAGTCGCTATGGCGGAAAAATCCCCGGGATCATGAATGCCGGGCGTGGCGAGTGACGCCTGGGAGGGATGAGGTCCAGATGATGTGGCGAGCGGCACCGAGGACGACGGCCCCTTTTGGGTGTCGTGCCCACATATTGAACGGGGCCGCACGGCGATCTCAGCCCCGTCTGGGCACTCCACAGCATGGCGGGTCGCCATGGCCACGGCTCGGGGTAGCGACCCGCACCGGATCCGTCAGCACGGCCCGGGGCTGGCCGCGCGGGACCAGCGTCCAGGTCGTTGTTCGAGCGCGCGTGCGCGGCCAGGGAGCTGCGGGTCGCCCATCTGGGCGAGGGCGCGAGCGCCGCGGACCTCACCACGGTGGCGGCCGCCGACCTGCTCGCCGCCTACCGGGAAATCAGCGTCGGCTGAGACTCGGCCGGTGACCCGTACCCGCCGCCGCCCGGCGTCTCGATCACGAACACGTCTCCGGCGGCCACCGCCACGGAATCGCATCCGCGCATCGGGGTGACCGAGCCATCGGCATGCTCGACCCAGTGCCGCCCGAGCGCGCCCGGCCTTCCGCCCGCCATCCCGTAGGGCGGGACGCGGCGGTGGCTGCTCAGCGTGGTGACGGTCATCGGCTCCAGGAAGCGGAGTTCGCGGCGGCCGCCGTCGCCGCCCGGCCAGCGCCCCGCCCCGCCGCTGCCGTGCCGGATCGCGTACCGCTCCAGCCGGACCGGATAACGCCATTCCAGCACCTCGGGGTCGGTGAGCCGGGAATTGGTCATATGGGTCTGCACCACATCGGTGCCGGCGAAGCCCTTCCCCGCGCCCGATCCGCTGGCCACCGTCTCGTAGTACTGGTAGCGCTCGTTGCCGATGGTGACGTTGTTCATCGTGCCCGAGCCCTCCGCCATGACGCGCAGCGCCGCGTACAGGGCCCCGGTGATCGCCTGCGAGGTCTCCACGTTCCCGGCCGCCACCGCCGCGGGGTACTCCGGCGCCAGCATGCATCCCGGCGGGATGATCACGCGGACCGGCTTGAGGCAGCCGGAGTTGAGTGGGATGTCATCGGCCACCAGGGTGCGGAACACATACAGCACGGCCGCCATGGCCACCGACGACGGCGCGTTGAAATTGTCCGGCAGCTGCGCCGAGGTACCGGTGAAGTCGACCTCCGCAGTGCGGGCCGCGCGGTTCACTCGTACCGCGACCTGGATAAGCGCTCCGTTGTCGACCGTGTAGGCGTAATCGCCGTCGCTCAGCGCGGTGATGACGCGGCGCACGGCTTCCTCGGCGTTGTCCTGGACGTGCCCCATGTAGGCCCGCACCACGTCCAGCCCGAAGTGCTCGATCATCCGGCGGAGTTCCTGCACCCCCTTCTCGTTGGCGGCGATCTGCGCCCGCAGGTCGGCCAGGTTCACCTCCGGGTTGCGGGACGGGTAAGCCGCGGAGCGGAGCAGGTCCAGTGTCTGCGCTTCCCGCAGCACCCCGCCACGCACCAGCAGCCAGTTATCGATGAGCACCCCTTCTTCCTCGACGCGGGTGCTGAACGCAGGCATCGAGCCCGGCGTGATGCCCCCGACCTCCGCGTGGTGGCCGCGGGATGCCACGTAGAAGAGAATCTCGCGGCCGGCGCCGTCGAACACCGGGGTGACCACGGTGATGTCCGGCAGATGCGTCCCGCCGTGGTAAGGATCGTTGAGCATGTAGACGTCACCGGGCCGCATCCGGCCCGCATTACGCCTTACGACGATCTTGATGCTCTCCCCCATCGAGCCAAGGTGCACCGGAATGTGCGGGGCGTTGGCGATGAGGTCCCCGTCAGCGTCGAAAATGGCGCAGGAGAAGTCCAGCCGCTCCTTGATGTTGACCGAGTGCGCGGTACTGCGCAGCCGCACCCCCATCTGCTCGGCGACTGACATGAACAGGTTGTTGAAGATCTCTAGCATGACCGGATCCACCGTGGTCCCGGCGAGGCGGCGCTCCGGCCGCGCCGCCACGCGCGTGAGCAGCAGGTCGCCGAGCCCGGTCAGCTCCGCCTGCCAGCCCGGCTCGGTCACCGTGGTCGCGAAGTCCTCCACGATCAGCGCTGGCCCGTCTACCCGCTGGCCGGGCCGCAGGTCCCGCCGGCGGACGAGCGGCACGTCCGCCCGCGCACCCGCTACATACATCGCCACCGTGGCGCCCGCACTGCCCGCCTGCCCCGGTCCGGGCGGCTGGCGCCGCGGAATTCCGCCCGGCGGCCGCGCGGCCGCCGGCTGCGCGGCCAGCGGCTGCGCGGCCAGCGCTGCGGACGCGGCGACTAGCTCGACCGACACCGCCTCCACGAGGATCGTCTTGCCGCGCATGAGGAACGAGAATTGCTGCCGGTATGCCTGCTCGAAACTGGTCACCATCTCGGCCACGCCGCCGAGCGGGACCGGCAGCGCCGTGTCGGTTCCGTCGTAGCGCAGGTGCGCCCGCCTGGCCGGCCTGGCGCGGCCGGGCCCGATCCCTTGCTGAGCAAGCTCGGCGAGCGCGTCGGCCTCCAGGCGGCCGGCTACCCGGTCGAGTTCCGGTAGCAGCCGGGCGGCGAGCGGCGCCTCTACCGCGGTCTC
>DATGVY010000477.1:0-5233 GCA_035299845.1 Streptosporangiaceae bacterium | reverse complement strand
GGGGGCTGGTAGCGTTTCTGCCTGCTGCCGGGCGGGGCGGTCTTCTCGATGGCTTCCTGCTTTTGCTGCATGTTGGCGTGCAGGTACTCCTGGGTGCTGGTGAGGGACTCATGCCCCAGCCAAAGAGCGATCACGGTGATGTCGGCCCCGGCCAGCAGGAGCCTCATGGCTGCGGAATGCCGGAGCGTGTGGACGGAGACGTGCTTGGCGGCCAGGGACGGGCAGTCGGCGGCGGCCCGCTGGTAGTAGAGCTTGACGCGCCGTTCGACGGCGTCGCGGGACAGTCGCTGTCCGGACGGGCCGGGGAACAGAGGGTCGCCGGGCTGCCCGCTGCGTTCGGCGAGCCATGCCCTGAGGATGCGGACGGCACCGGGCAGCAGGGGCGTGTCGCGTTCCTTGCGGCCCTTTCCCGTGCAGTGGACGTGCGGCCCGGCCTGGAGCCGAATGTCTGCGCAGGTCAGGCTGGTGAGCTCGGAGACTCGCAGCCCGGACTGGACGGCGAGCGCGAGCATGGCGTGGTCGCGCCGGCCGGTCCGGGTGTCCTGGTCGCAGGCGGCCAGCATCGCATCGGCCTCGTCAGGGGTGAGGTAGGTGACGGGAGCGCGGTCGCGGCGCTTGCCGGGGATCGCCAGGACCCGCTGGATCAGCGCGCCGTGCCCGGGATGCCGCAGGGCCGCGTAGCCGAAGAAGGAGTGGACCGCCGCCAGGCGGGCGTTGCGGGTCCGGACGCTGTTTCCCCTGGCGGTCTGCAAGTGTTCCAGGAACGCGGTGATCACCGCGGCGTCGAGGTCGGCGATGCCCAGCGCGCTCGGGGGCTTGCCGGCCCGGGCGGCGGCGAAGCCGAGGAGCAGCCGGAACGTGTCGCGGTAGGCGGCGATGGTGGCGGGACTGGCGTCACGCTGGCTGACCAGCCGGCGGGTGAAGAACTCCTGCAGGACGGGGGCGAGGTCGCTCATCGCTGTTCCTTAACGGCGGCTCGCCCGGCGGCGAGCTGCATCAGCTCCGGGACGGCGGAGACGTACCAGTAGGTGCCCGCGGGATTGACGTGCCCGAGGTATCCCTGCAGGGCCGGCATCGCCGCGTCGATGTCCTCGCCGGACCTGTACCAGTCCAGCAGGGTGGCGACGGCCAGGCTGTGCCTCAGGTCGTGGATGCGGGGCCGGCCGGGGATGCCGGCGAGGGCGCAGGCCTCCCGGAAGGCGTTCAGGACAGGATGATGGCAGAGCCTGGTTCCCCGGATGGACACGAAGAACGTCGCGGCCGCGGGGTGCTTGCGGGCACGGAGCTCCTCGTATTCGGCGAGCGCCGCGACGGTGGTGGGGTGCAGGGGGAGGATCCGCTCGCAGCGGGACTTGGCGGGGTGGACCGGCAGCAGCCCGGCGTCCAGGTCGATGCCGCCGGCGGGGATGGCCAGGGCCTCGCCGATCCGGATGCCGGTGACCGCGACCAGCCCGAACAGGGCGGTATAGGTCGCGGACCGGAACCACGGCCGGAGGCTGCCGCAGGCGGCGTGCATCCGGGCGATGTCGCCGTCGGTGAAGATGAACGGGGCGGGACGCCTGCCATACCCGGGGAACACGCCCCTGGGCGGGATCTCCGTGGCGGGATCGATGGTGCGCAGCCAGGCCGCGAGCCCGCGGACGGCGGTGAGCCGCTGGGTCCATGTCCACGGGGTGACTCCCTGCGGCAGCTGCGCCCACGCGATCGCGTGCTCCGCGGTGACGGCGGCGGCGCCGTGCTGCTGGAGGTAGCCGGCGAACTGCGGGAGGAGATGGCCGTCATGCTCCAGCCGGAAGCCGGGCGCCCGCCGCAGCCGGAGGTACTCTTCTGCCCGCTCGTGCAGCAGGGTCGTCATGACGCTTCCCCCTCCGGCAGGGCCGGCGTCCCGGGCCAGGGCCGGGCGAGGGGCCGGAGACGGTCGATCCCGGCGCGGGCGTAGACCGCGGTCACGACGTGACTGCGGTGCCGCAGGGCCTGCGCGATTCCCGCCAGCGGCACCTTCGCGCCGATCATGGCGCAGGCCGCGGAGTGGCGCAGCCGGTGCGCTCCGAACGCGGGCATGCCCGCCCGGACGGCAGCGCGGCGGACGATCCAGCCGGCGGTCTCGCGGGTCAGCGGCCCGGCCGGCGCGATCACCGTGGTGAACACCTCACGGAACCCGACGGCCGGGCGGCCGTCCCGCAGCCAGGCCGCGATCGCGGCGCCGACGTCGGCCGGGAGCGGCAGGACGTCGTACTGGCCGCCCTTGCCGCGGATCCCGATCTCCGCTGAGCGCCAGCTGATGTCGTCCAGCCGCAGCCGGGCGGCTTCCCCGGCCCGCAGCCCGAGCCGGGCCAGCAGCAGGATGACCGCGTAGTCCCGCCGGCCGGACGGCTCGTCCCGGTCGCAGGCGGCCAGCAGCGCCTCGACCTGTCCGGGCTCCAGCCCCCGGGGCAGCATCGTGGTCCGCCGGCCGGTCACGCTCAGGGCCGCGGCGGACACGTCCGCGTCGACCAGGCCCCGCACGTGGCAGTACCGCAGGAACGCGCGCAGCGAGCAGGCGAAGTACTGGCCGGCGCTGGCCGGCAGGCTGGACGCCTCCGCCACGACCGCCGCCGAGACATCGCCCGGCGTGATCACGCCGGGATCCCCGTCCGGGGCGCAGCGGGAGAGGAACCGGGCGGCCTTCGATGTGCAGGCCGCGACCGTCATCGGCGCCAGTCCCCGTTCCGCGCGCAGATATTCCCTGAACTCCGCTATCAGGGCGGTTGCCGCGTCCTGCGGCGGTTCCGGAGGTTCCGGCGGGAGGATCCCGAGCCCGCCGGGGTAGTCCAGCAGCGGGCGCAGGCCCGCCAGCGATTTCGGCCACCGGGTCCCGGCAGCGTGACGCGCGGCCAGGAACCGGCCCGCCTCCTGCTCCGTCAGGCCGGCGGCCGTCAGCCCCTCCCGCTCCAGCCACCTGCTGACGTGCGCCATCAGCTGAAGTTCTGGCACTGTCGTCAGCGGTGTATATCCCTTGTCCAGCAGCCAGGACCGGAACCCGGGAGCGTACTGCTCCAGCGGTCCCGGCACGATCGCGTTGCAGGCCCTGCTCTTCGGCTTGCCCATGATGATGACCCCGTTCGCTCAGGGAGCTCGCCCGCGGCGGAGCGGGGGTGCCCCGCCGTCCCGGGAGAACCCGGCACTCACGATGGTCACAAGACGGAGCCGGTAAGTCGCTATCCGAAACAGCCAGAAATTATGCCGACATCCTTGCCTGGAAATCCGGGCGGTGAACGCGTTCTAGTGATCCGGTCGGCATAACCGGCGGATCGGCATAATCCAGCTTTGGGGTATTCATCTGACCGGACTAGTGCAGGTCAGCGGCACGCCGTGGCCGGGCAGCCGGCAGGCGGTCCATGCTAGGCGGCTGCCCCCGCTGACCTGGCGGTGCCGGCCGGCGGGCCTTCGGCTTCGGGCTGGCGACCAGGCTCCGGTACCGGACGGGGTCGTGGGCGATTGCGAGCTCGAGCACGCGGTAGAACAGCAGTCCCCGGCTGCGGGAGCGGCGCCGGTTGAAGCGGAACACGAACTCGTTGAGGTAGGCGGCCAGGTGCGCGTCGTCGACCGAGCCCTGGTGGGTGCCCAGCAGCCAGCGCTTGGCCAGGGACGCCACCCGGTGCACCGCGGGCAGCAGCTTGCCGGGGTCCTCGCCGCGGGAACGGGCGGCCCGCTGGCTGCGCCGCTCGTGGACGTAGCCGAGCCTGGCGAGCCCGGCGTAGCCCTGCCAGCCGTCGGTGATGACCCTGGTCCCGGGCGCGATGCTCGCGGTGACGAACGGGTGCAGCGACTCCGCTGACGCGTCAGCCAGGATCTGCATGCGGCACCGGCCGATGCCCCTGGGCTCAGCCACCTCGACCGCGATGCCGGCCAGGCTCTTCTTGCCGCGCTGGCGGCCCCCGCGCAGGCCGGGCTCCTCGCCCCCGATGAAGGTCTCATCCACCTCCACCGTGCCGGCCAGCAGCTCACGGCCCGGGCGGACCAGTACCGACCGCAGCCGGTGCAGCATCGCCCACGCGGTCGGGTACGAGCCGATCTCCAGCGCCCGCTGCACGCTCAGCGCCGAGACGCCGTCCTTCTGCGTCGCGAACATCCAGCACGCGGCGAACCACACCGTCAGCGGCGTCCGCCGCCGGTCGAACAAGGTGCCAGCCGTGACCGACGTGCGCTTGCCGCAGGCTGCGCACTTGTACCGGGCATCGCCAAGCGCCCATCCGCCGGCCTGCCCGCACTCCGGGCAGGCGAACCCGTCAGGCCACCGCAGCCAGTCCAGGTAGTCAAGGCAATCGTCATCGGTCCTGAACCACGACTGAAACTCCCCGGCGGACCTCGGGTAGTGCACCCCCGCCACCGGCCGGAACGCATCCATGAGCACTCAGTCTAGTCCGGTCAGATGAATACCCCCGATCCAGCTTATGAAGATGTCTTCATAACTGCGATCACGGGGCGGTGTTCGTCTCCGACAACTTCCGCTCCTCGTGCCGGCACCTGGGGATCAGCATCCAGCCGGCGCACCTGGCGACCGGCTCGGACGCCGCATATCGAGAAGATGTTCTCCTCGCTGGGCACGCTGTTCTGCCAGTTCGCCGCCGGCTACCTCGGGCGCAGCGCCGACCGGCGGGGCCGCCACGTGGAGGGGCAGCCGCTGTGGTCCCTGATGCAGATGCAGGACCTTCTGGACGAATGGCTCATCTCGGTCTGGCAGAACAGGGCCCACGACGGACTACGGGACCCGCTGCACCCGCAGCGCACGTTCTCGCCGAACCAGAAGTACGCCGCGCTGATCGAGGCAGCCGGATACGTGCCGGTCCCGCTCAGCGCCGAGGACCACATCGAGCTGCTGCCCGCGGTATGGCGTGCCGTCAACGCCTACGGCATCAAGATCAGTCACCGCACATACGACGCCCCGGAGCTGAACCCGATCAGGCAGCAGAGATCCGGCGTCGCCGCCCGGAAGGGACTATGGGAGGTCCGCCACGACCCATATGACGTGTCCCGGGTGTTCGTCCGGGGGCCCGGCGGCTGGATCACCTGCCCGTGGAAGTACCTGGAGAAAGTCCCGGTCCCATTCGGGGAACTGGCCTGGGACCACGTGTCGGGACAGCTGGCCGGGCAAGGCCGGGGCGACATGGGCGAGCTGGAACGCGCCCAAGCCGTCGATGACCTGCTGCGCCGCGCCTACCACGGCCCGCCGGACGAACCGGCGGCAGATGCC
>DATGVY010000476.1:0-1909 GCA_035299845.1 Streptosporangiaceae bacterium | reverse complement strand
ATGGCGGGCCGCGGGTGTGCGGCTGGCCTCTGGCAGCGGGGAAGGTGCTGGCGGAGAGGGCGAGCCCGGCGGGCTTGGCCCGCTGGCCGGCGTCAACGTGGTGATCACTGGCACGCTCCAGGATCTCAGCCGAGACGAGGCAGCCGAGGCCATCCAGGCGCTCGGCGGCAAGGTGACCTCCTCGGTGTCGAAGAAGACGAGCTTCGTCATAGCGGGGGACAAGCCGGGATCCAAGTACGACAAGGCGCTTTCCCTGGGTGTGCCGGTGCTGGACGATGCCGGGCTCGGCGTCCTGCTGAGCGACGGCTCCGCCGCTGCGGCCAAGTCGGCGGAGCGCCCGGACCCCGATCCGGACGGCGGCATCTAAGGCCAGGGCCGGCGGAGCGCCGGCCCCGACCTGGACGGCGGCACCTGAGACCAAGCTGGCGGAACGCCCGGCCCACGGCAGCGGCCGGGAGGCAGCATGAGCGAGCCGCCGGGCGCGGTGCCGCCTGGACTGAGGAGCGTGAGCGAGCCGCCGCGGCGCGGTGCCGCCTGGACTGAGGAGCGAGGTACGAGCGACGAGGGAAGGCGGCGCCTCACGGCGCCCCGCAGGCGAGCGGGAGACAGAGCATGATCCGGCAATTTCTCGCCCGGATTGATCAAGGGCCTGACCTGCACCTATTTCGTTAAGGATCGAAGCCTTGTAACGCATAGTGTGCGATCGGTTTCGCGAAGTACGGTTTCGCCGTACCCTGCAACTGGAGCAAACGCGTATTCCATCGGCTGCCCCCAGCGCGAGGACGCCATGAAGGACCCGAACGACACGAGGGACGTCGGTCCGCGGATCGGCTCTCCGCTATGGATCTACCTCACGGCTGTCACGGTGGCAGGTCTCGGGGTTCTCGCGGTGGCCGCACCAAGCCTGTCCGTTCCCGCGCTGCGCGAACTGGCCGTCCATCCGCTGTTCTGGGTCATTGCCGCGCTCGCGCTGCTCGGGGAACTCAAGCCAATTGTCACACCGGGGAAGTCTGATCCTGATTCGGGCGTGACTTCGCTCACGTTCTGCTTCGCCGCGCTCCTGTATTGGGGTTTTCCCACGGCGGCGCTGCTCCGCTGCGCCACCATGCTGCTCGCCGTGCTGACCGGCAAGCAGGCCCCCTTCCGCGCGGCCTTCAACGCCGCCCAGTTCACGCTCAGCCTGGGTGCCGCGGCAGCGGTGCTTGAGGCGGCGGACCTGCATCCGGGGCCGCTGGCGCCCTGGGTGCCTACCGGGCGGGAAATCGGTGCGGTGGGGCTCGCCGCGCTCGCCTACTTCGCCTGCAACTTCCTGCTGGTCGGCGTGGCCGTGGCCGTGCACGGACGTGTGCCGATCCTGGCGACGCTCCGCCAGGCCCTGCCCTACCAGGCATTCGTCAACCTGGTGCTGCTGTCCGCCGCGCCGCTCGTCGTGGTGGTCATGGACCGGTCGGCGCTGCTCGTCCTGCTGTTCCTGCTGCCGCTGGCCGCCGTCTACGCGAACGCCGCCATGTCGCTCCAGCGTGAGTATCAGGCGCTGCATGACGAGCTGACCGGGCTGCCCAACCGCACCCTGCTGACCCGCAGGACCACGGAGACGTTGGCCGGGGTGGCGAGGTCAGGCGGCATGTCTGGATTCCTGCTGCTGGACCTGGACCGGTTCAAGGAGGTCAATGACACGCTCGGGCACTCCGTGGGCGACGGGCTGCTCCGGGTCGTCGCGCACCGGCTGACCCGCAGCGTGCGGCCGGGGGATGTCGTCGCCCGGCTGGGCGGCGACGAGTTCGCGGTGCTCCTGCCCTCGGTCCGGACGGTGACCGCCGCCCGGGAGGTGGCCAGCCGGCTGCGGGCCGCCCTGGCCGAGCCGATCCGGCTGGAAGGCATGTCGTTCGAGATCGAGTCCAGTGTCGGC
>DATGVY010000475.1:0-2757 GCA_035299845.1 Streptosporangiaceae bacterium | reverse complement strand
GTTTTACTCTTCTGCGCCCCCTTCGATCTTTTGACGGCGTGATGCATTCAGGCATCGATTTCCATGAACCTAAGCGAGAACGGTTTCTGGAAGCCAGGGCCGTTATGTGCAATTTGCCGTCCGCTTATTTCACGGTCTGCCCCAGGTTCGGCTCAAGTCAAGAGTCCCCCGGGGCGCGTTGGCTGGGCCGCGCCAGGGCCCAATGGCGTTAAGTTAAGCTTACATGGGTGTAAGATTGCCTGCATGGCGAGGCCTGGGCAGCAGGTAGTCGCGGGGGACCGGCTGGCGGACCGGATCGGCATCGGCGTGCTGGCGAAGGTGTTCCCGCCGGAGCTGGTGGACCGGGTCGTCGACCGTGCGGGCGCGCGGGAGCGGCGCTCGCGGGCGCTGCCGGCCCGGGTGGTGGTGTATTACCTGCTGGCGATGGTGCTGTTCTTCCAGTCCGGGTACGGCGAGGTGTGGAACAAGCTGGTCGCGGGCCTGGACTGGGCGAAGCGGTTCCGGGTGCGGCTGGCGCTGGGGATGCAGCCGACCCCGGCGGCGATCAGCTACGCGCGGCGGCGGCTGGGCTGGCAGGTGATGGCCGCCCTGCTGGAGGAGGTGGCCGGGCCGCAGGCCGGGGAGGAGTCCGGGCGGGCGTTCATCGCCGGGATGCGGCTGGTCGCTGTGGACGGGATGTGCCTGGACCTGCCGGACACGGACGAGAACGGGACCGAGTTCGGCTACCCGGGCAACGACGAGCGCCGCGGCCCGTTCCCGCAGATCCGCGTCGTGGGCCTCGGCGAGTGCGGGACGAGGGCAGTGCTGGGCGCGGCCACCTCAGGCCTGGCGGCCGGCGAGCAGCCGCTGACCCGCCAGCTGCTGGGGAAACTCGCGCCCGGTGACCTGCTGCTGGCCGACCGCAACTTCCTGTCCCACGGACTGATGCAGGAGGTCCTCGCGGCCGGGGTGCACGTGCTGTGGCGGGCCAAGTCGGACATTGAGCTGCCGGTCCTGGAGGTGCTGCCCGACGGCACGTACCTGTCGCGGATCGCCGACCCGGCCGCCTCCCGCCGGATGCGCCGCCGGCACGCTGACCCCAAGGACATCCCCGGCATCACGGTGCGGGTAATCGAGTACTCAGTGGAAAGCGAGGACAGCAGCGAGGTCTCCGAGGTCTTCACCCTGGTCACCGACATCCTCGATCCCGCCGAGCTGCCCGCGGAGCAGGCCGCCGCGGCGTACGCCGCCCGCTGGCAGCTGGAGACCTGCTTCGATGAGCTGGAGACCTCGATCCGCGGCGGCGCCGCGGTGGTGCTGCGCTCCAAGACCCCGGACATGATCCGCCAGGAGATCTACGCCATGCTCTGCTGCTACCAGGCGATCCGGGTGCTGATCAGCCGCGCCGCGGACACCGCCGGGCTGGATCCCGGGCGGGTCTCCTTCACCCGCGCCCGGGACGGGATCCGCAGCCGGATCAGCGACTCCGGGTCCTTTTCCCCCTGACGGCCTCGCCGGCCTGGCCGCCGACCTGGCCTTCGAGATCACCTGCAAGCGGAACCTGGTCCCCGAGCGCCCCGGCCGGCGCTGCAAGCGGGAGACCAAGCGGCCCGGCGGGCGGTACAAGACCCGCACGCCCGGCCAGACGGCCAGGCTGACCCCGCTGACGGTGATCAGGTTCTGGCTGCTGCCCGTTCCGACTTAACTTAATGCCATTGGGACCAGGTCAGGGGCGTCGATCAGCCCCGACTCGGGCTCGACCCGGCAGAGGCCGACCGTCCGGCCGCCGCGACGCAGGCCGAGCGTGATCGTACCTGGTGGCAGGTCGAGCGGCCACCGGCCGGGCGTCTTGTGGCCCCACTGCCCGCGAAACGCCGCGGCCTACAGCGCGGCGGACTCCTCGTCCGCCGACAGCGGTTCGGCGCGCTCCCGGCTGGCTGGCTCGGCCTCGCGGTCGCTCTGAGCCGCGTTCTGGCCCTCCAGCTTGCGGTAGCCCCAGCGCTGGCGGAAGCCAAGCGCCAACAGCTCGGCCGCGCCGTGCGCCCGGGCCAGGTCGGATCCGGCGTCGCGCGCGACCGCCAGCAACGACGCGGCCTCGTCCAGGTCGGCGACCTGCGCCTCGGCGACGGAACCCCATCGGCGGCAACGCTGAATACGACGTCAGGGGATGGCACAGGCAGGCTTCGTGCCCGGCTACGGCCGGACAGCTCCGTCAAGCTCGGTCAGGTACCAGCCGACGATCGCGACCTTCTGCACGTTCTGGCCGGGCAGCGGGGCGTCAATCAGGTACCCGCCGCCAACGAATATCCCGACGTGCGAGTTGCCGGCGAAGCCGAGGATGTCGCCCGGCCGCAGGTACTGCGTCGTGAACGCGCCCGACGCGGTGTGCAGCGGAACCGCTGGCAGCGACGCCATCTGGTCGTAGCTCACCCTCGGGATGGAGATTCCGGCACTTCCCCACGCCTGCATCGTCAGCCCGGAGCAATCGAAGCCCGAGCCGCACGGTCCGGTGCCACCGTAGACGTAGGGGCAGCCCAGCTGCGCGTAGGCGTAAGCGACCGCCTGCTGCGCCTGCGTCGACGTCGGGCCGTGATAGTGGCCGCCGCCCCCGCCGCCTGGCCCGGTCCCCTGCTGCTGGGTCGGCTTCAGCTGCGCGAGCAGCGTCTCCTGCTGCTGCTCGAGCCCGTTGAGCACCGCGATCCGCTTGGCCAGGCCGCGCTTCAGCCCCAGAATCCCTTTCCTGGCGCGCGCCGCGGCCTGCTGGGCAGTGAGCAGCTG
>DATGVY010000474.1:0-9549 GCA_035299845.1 Streptosporangiaceae bacterium | reverse complement strand
TGATCCATTACCGCAACAAGACCGGCTACCGGCGTCGTCTGGGTCACCGCCAGCGGTACACCCAGCTCAAGATCACCGGTATCAGTGCAGCAAACACCACGGCCGAGAAGGCCGCGACCGGGAAGAAGAGGGGCTGACGTGGCACACAAGAAAGGCGCCTCGTCCAGCCGCAACGGCCGCGACTCCAGCGCCCAGCGCCTCGGCGTCAAGCGGTTCGGCGGACAGCAGGTCAACGCGGGCGAGATCATCATCCGGCAGCGTGGCACCCACTTCCACCCCGGGCCCGGTGTCGGCCGGGGCGGGGACGACACCCTCTTCGCGCTCATCGCAGGCAAGGTCGAATTTGGAAGTGTGCGGGGCCGGCGCGCGGTGAGCATCATCGCGGGCACCCCGTCGGACGACCCGGCCCCGGCTGATAGCCCCATCGCGGCGGCGGCAGGTTAGGTCCGCCAGGAAGCGATTCATCCAGACCAGATGTCAGGGGCGGACCGTGGCCGGTCCGCCCCTGGTGTGTGCAGTACCCCAGTACCCCAGAAGGACAGGCAGTGGCGGAGTTCGCGGACCAGGTAGCCCTGCGCGTGAAGGCGGGCGACGGTGGACACGGCTGCGCCTCAGTCCACCGGGAGAAATTCAAGCCGCTCGGCGGCCCGGATGGCGGCAACGGCGGACGTGGCGGGGATGTGATCCTCGAGGTGGACGCCGGCACGGTTACCTTGCTGGACTTTCACCGCCGCCCGGTGCGCAAGGCAGGCAACGGCACGCAGGGTGGCGGCTCCAACCGGAGCGGCGCAGAAGGGGCCGACGTCGTACTGCGCGTCCCGGACGGCACTGTAGTGAAGACGGAGGACGGGGAGGTCCTCGCCGACCTCGTGGGCGTCGGGACCAGGTTCGTCGCCGCGCAGGGCGGCCGGGGCGGCCTCGGCAACGCGGCTCTCGCGTCAGCCCGCCGCAAGGCGCCAGGCTTCGCCCTCCGGGGAGAGCCGGGCACCGAACGCGCCTTGGTGCTCGAGCTCAAGACCGTGGCCGACGCGGGCCTGATCGGCTTCCCCAACGCCGGCAAATCGTCACTCATCTCGGCCATGTCCGCGGCCAAGCCGAAGATCGCGAACTACCCGTTCACCACGCTGATCCCGCACCTCGGGGTGGTAGAGGCGGGCGACACCGACTTCGTCGTGGCCGACGTGCCCGGTCTGATCCCCGGCGCGAGCCGCGGCAAGGGCCTCGGTCTCGACTTCCTCAGGCACGTGGAGCGCTGCTCGGTGCTGGTTCATGTGCTCGACTGCGCCGCTGGGATAACTGACGGGGAGCCAGGCCGCGACCCGGTCACCGACCTCGACGTGATCGAGGCGGAACTCGACGCCTATGAAGCCGCCACCGGCGCCAGCCTGCGTGACCGGCCGCGGATCGTCGCCCTCAACAAGATCGACGTGCCCGCGGCACGCGAACTCGCCGCCGAGGCCGCGCCTGTGCTCGAAGCGCGCGGGCTGACGGTCTGCCGGGTCTCGGCGGCCACCAGGGAAGGTCTGCGCGAACTCGCGTTCACGGTGGGCAGCGTGATCGCCGAGGCCCGCGCGGCGGCCCCGCCGGCCGAGCCGACCAGGCACGTGATCCGCCCGGCACCGGTCGGCGGCCCGGAGTTCGAGGTGGTGGCGATCGGCGACAACAGCTTCCACGTGCATGGTGAGAAGCCCTGGCGCTGGGTTCTGCAGACGGACTTCGCCAACGAGGAGGCGGTCGGGTACCTCGCGGACCGGCTGGCCAGGATCGGGGTGGAGGAGGCGCTCGCCAAGGCCGGGGCGCAGGACGGTGCCGAAGTGGTGATCGGAGAGGGCCCGGACGCTGTCGTGTTCGACTGGGATCAGGAGGTGCGCGCCGGGTCGCCGGGGCGCGGGCGCGGGTTCGGGCCGCGCGGAACCGACCGGAGGCTGGCCCCGTGACTGCCGCCGCCTTCCGGCCGCTTCCAACCACACCTGAAGCGTTTTGCCGTGGTTCTAACGACAGCGGAAGCGTTTTGTTGTTGTTGCGGTACCCGTTGACGTCGGCCGGAGGCCCACCTATCGGGGCGAGGCCAGCGCGCCACCGGGCGGGGCTGAGGCTGGCGTCGTGACCAGTGCGGCGAAAGCGGACATCAGGTCGGATATCGCCGCCGCCACCCCGGTGGTGGTCAAGGTGGGCTCGTCGTCGCTCACCAGAGCGGACGGCGGGATCGACGATGATCGCATCGGTGCGCTCGCAGACGCGCTCGCGGCCCGCGCCGGGCAGGGCAGCCAGGTCGTGCTCGTCTCCTCGGGTGCGATCGCGTCCGGGCTGGCCCCGCTCGGGCTGCCGCGCAGGCCACGGGACCTGGCCACCCAGCAGGCTGCGGCGAGTGTCGGGCAGGGCCTGCTCGTGGCCCGCTACTCGGCGGCCTTCGCCCGCCATGGCGTCCGCTCCGGGCAGATCCTGCTGACCGCCGATGACCTGATGCGCCGCGCGCATTACCGGAACGCACAACGCACCCTCGGCCGCTTGCTCGAGCTTGGCGTGCTGCCGATCGTGAACGAGAACGACACGGTAGCCACCGACGAGATCAGGTTCGGCGACAACGACCGCCTCGCGGCGCTGGTCGCCCACGTGGTCAGGGCGGAGGCGCTGATCCTGCTGTCCGACGTGGATGGCCTCTACGACGTGGACCCGCGCGACGGCGGCGCCCGGCGGATCACCCACGTGCTCAGCCGTGATGACCTGGACGGTGTGACACTGGGCCGCGCCGGGCCGGGCAGCCGCGGACGGGCCGGCCGCCGCGTGTCAGCCGGCACCGACGGCCGCGTCAGCACCGGTCCGGGCACCGCCCCGGGCACCGGTATCGGCACCGGCGGCATGGTGACCAAGGTGGAAGCGGCCATGATCGCAACCGAGGCCGGCATCCCGACCGTGCTGGCCAGCGCCGAGGATGCGGCGGCTGCGCTGGCCGGAGCGCCGGTGGGCACCTACTTCGCGCCCGATCACAAGCGGCCCGCGGCACGCCAGCTATGGCTGGCGCACGCCACAGTGGGACGGGGCAGGCTACTGCTTGACGATGGGGCGGTCACAGCGGTCCGGGCCGGTCGCGCCTCGCTGCTCCCGGCCGGGATCACCGGCGTGGAAGGCGTATTCGACGCCGGTGACCCGGTGGACCTGTGCGACTCCAGCGGCCACGTGGTCGCCCGCGGCCTGGTCAACTACGACGCCGCGGAAATCCCCGCGCTGATGGGCCGGTCCACAAAATGGCTCGCCGCCGAACTCGGCCCCGAGTACGAGCGGGAGATCGTGCACCGCGACGATCTCGTGGTGCTCAGGAGTCCCCGCCGCCGTCGCGGGGGCGAGTGACTCTGCTAGTGCCGTAGCAGGCAACGTTCGCCCGCTTTGTGTGCGGGCGGAAGCGGGTGATTCCGGGCGGGGTTCAGGTTCGGATGGCGGGTAGGGGTCAGGCGGCCGGCGGCTTTCAGGACGCGCAGCGCGTTCAGCGTGATCATCTGGTTCGGTCCTGACCGGCCCCAGTCCACGACTTCGGGAGTGGTGGTGCTGCCGGGCGGTTTCCACCAGCGGCCGCCGGGTTGCCGGCGCCGTAGACATTCTGTTGGCCGCTCGCCTCGACGGCCGGCTCGCGGGCCCGTTTGATGAGTGAGCCACGTTCGGTCGTACCGGGTTGCCCCCGCGGCCTCACCCAGCGGTGATTCTCTACAGGATGGGCGGCCAGTACGGGGTAAGCGATTATCTAGAAATTAAGTCTCGATCTGGTCGTGAGTGATCTACTTGCGTGGTGAAGCTTCGCACGATGGCCGCTGATGAGCGGGAACGGTTGGAGTCGGCGTTGACGCGCCGGTGGCTTGACCTGCGGGAATCGCTGGATGAGCGGTCGCGGAGGTTGTGGCTGGCGGCGGAGGCCCGGTCGCTTGGGTATGGGGGCGTGGCGCTGGTGGCGTCGGTGACCAGGGCCGCCCGGGACACGATCTCGGACGGGATCAAGGAGCTGTCTGGTGGGGGGCCGGCGGCGCGGCGGGTGCGCCGTCCCGGCGCGGGCCGCAAGTGGGCTGAGCAGGTCGATCCGGGGTTGCCGGCGGCGCTGGACGCTTTAGTGGAGCCGGTAACGCGGGGTGATCCGGAGTCGCCGCTGCGGTGGACGGCGCTGTCGCTGGAAGCGCTGGCGGGTGAGCTGACCAGGCGCGGGCATCCGGTCAGCGATGACACCGTGCGTCGGCTGCTGACCGAGGCCGGTTACTCGCTGCAGGGCAACGCCAAGGTCCTGGAAGGCAGCCAGCACCCCGACCGCAATGCCCAGTTCGGCTACATCAGCCAGCAGGTGGCAGCGCAGATCGCCGCCGGGGAGCCGGCGGTCAGCGTGGACACCAAGAAGAAGGAGAAGGTGGGTGCCTTTGCCAACGGCGGCGCCGAGTGGCGCCCGGCGGGTGACCCCGAGCAGGTCAGCGTGCACGACTTCATCGACAAGGACCTGGGCAAGGCGATCCCGTATGGGGTGTACGACATCGCCGCCGACGCCGGCTGGGTCAGCGTCGGCACCGACGCCGACACCGCCCAATTCGCCGTCGGCACCCTGCGCACCTGGTGGACCCGGGTCGGCAAGCCCGCCTACCCGCACGCGTCCCGGCTGCTGATCACCGCCGATTCCGGCGGGCCTGACGGCAGCAGGCTGCGGCTGTGGAAGACCGAGCTGGCCAGGTTCGCCGACGAGACCGGCCTGGCCGTCACCGTATGCCACCTGCCGCCCGGCACCCAATGCCGTTGCTTGACTTACTGAACTATCGCGGGATGGAGTGTGAGCACCTTGGCGGCCACCCGGCGGGTAGGACGGCGGACCTGGCCTGCCTTGCGGAAGGAGTACTTCGAGGCCGGGCGCTTGAGGGCCCGGTCGGCCTCCCGCAAACGCCTGACGCCGTTGTCGAGCTTGCGGCAGACCTTCGCGGCCATCGTCGCCATGAACTGCTTGATCTGCACGGATGTCTGTGCGCATTGACGGATGACGCTGCGTCGCACGTGCTTGAGGACCTTGACGAAGGAGATGCGGTCCGGGTCGATCCGCTCCTCGCCGGCCAGCCGCATGATGATCCGGGTCATGCAGTGGTGCACCGCGAGATGCGCCCATGCCTCCTGACGCACCAGCTCCGGGTCCGCTGACCGCAAGATTTCCTGCGGGCCGCGCTGGAACGTCTTGACCTGCCGGAATGAAGATTCACTTTCCCAGCGCTGATGGTAGAGGGCGGCGAGTTCACCGGCGGGGAAGGCCACGGGGCCCATCAGATCGGTCAGCAGCCTGATGACCTCGCCCCCGTCGACGCGGTATTCGATCACCCTCACCAGGACCCCGCCGGGATGCGCGCCCTTCTGCCCGGCCAGGTTCATCCGCGCCAGGTACGTCCCGTCGTCTAGGACCTTCACCGGGCGGCGGGCTACGCTCGACCGTGCCCGGATCAGCAGATGTGCCCTGGCCTGCGTATAGGCCTTCCACAGCGCCACCCCGGGAAAGCCCCGGTCCATGATCACCAGCATCCCGGCCGCGCTGCCGGCCATCGCGATCGCCAGTTCCGGCTCCCCGCCGCGAAACCCGCCCACGCTGGCGTCGATCGAGGAGTGCGTCCCGGTCTCGGTCAACGTCACCACCCTGGCCTGGGGGAACCCTGCTGGCTGACCTCTGGCGTCCACCGGCCCGCCGAACGCGGTCCGGTTAACCGCCGTGTCCGGCACGTCAAGCACGAACCCATCCACCGCGGCCACCCGCATCCCCCGGTAGAACGCGCCGTCCAGGCTGGCCGGGGCCACCGGCCCGGCCAGCCTGCGGAACACCGCCTCGATCACCCCCGCACCCAGCCGCTGCCGGGCCCGGGTGAACGAGGACTTGTTCGGAATCGCCTCGTCCATTCCCTCCAGTGCTCCCACCAGGTTCTCCGCGACATCGTCATAGGAGTCCTGCTGGAACAGGGCAAGAGCGAGCACGTAGTAGACCATGAACCGGGCAGGAAGCGCCCCGGGTCTCATGTCCGGCCTGCCGCACTCAGCCAGGACCTCATCCACCAGATCGGCGGTCACCCACTCGGTGAGCACACCCAGCCGCACGTCATCAGATAACCCGGTCCACGGATGCATACCCAGCATCATGCATCCACGGCTGCCTGCCCACGAAACGATAGTTTGCAGCTGACAAGCAACGGCATTGGCCCGGCACCTCCAAGTGGAACAAAATCGAGCACCGGCTGTTCAGCTTCATCTCCAAGAACTGGCGGGCACGCCCACTGACCAGCCACGAAGTCATCATCAACACGATCGCAGCCACCACCACCAAAACCGGCCTGACCGTTACCGCCGAACTCGACACCGGCACCTACCCCACCGGCATCAAGATCACCGACCGTGAGATGAAGTCCTTCGAGAAGACCCGGCTGAACCGCCACCACTTCCACGGCAACTGGAACTACACCATCGACCCCGCTACCACACACGGCGACCAGCCAAGTCAAGATCAACACCTTGATTCAAGATGATCGCTAAGGGCCGGAGACGGACTGGTGGCGGGTGTGCGTCGGCAGCGAGGCGGTGTTCTTATCGCTCATCTCTTATGGGGGGCCGACGGGATCCGGGGCGTGCCTGGCCGGACCCCGAAGAACACGAGCGCAGGGTCCAGCGGGTGGTGAGCGCGCTGCGGGCGTGAATGCAGATCCGCGCAAGTTCGCCGGACAGGCCGTCACTCGCGAACCGGAACCGGGTAACTTCTGACACGACCGAAGGCGCTGTACGGAGGATCATGGGCAAGGCAAGCAACCAGAAGAAGAAGCGGCGGCAAGGTACCGGGGTGTCGCGGGCGGACCTGGAAAGCCAGCGAGCCCTGAAGCAGCTGGCCCGGGCCGCGCAGAAACTCGGCGGCATGTTCGAGGCGAGGAGGGAGCACCTTGCGGCGGTCAGCCGTTCCTGGCGGCGTGGGGCCGAGCCGGAAGCCGCGGAGATGCCGGACTGGGCCGAGGGTTCGGCCGGCGACCGCTTTTTCGAAGACTCGCGAATGAAGAAGTATGCCGTGGCTCCGCGGCTCGCGACGGCGGAGATACCTTCGGCGGAGGCCTTCGCCGCTGACTCCGGACACTGGGATATCGCCGTCTCGGCCCTGATCCGTGCCGTGGTCCTGGATCGGGTCCCGGTTACCGATCCCTTGGTGACGAAGGTCATCCGGCTGCTCGGCCCGGCCGTCGACGCCGAGGTCCAGTACGCCGCATCGGGCGGTCGCGGAAGCCAGCCCATCGGCGGCGTCGAGGGAGGCTTTCCCGAGGACGACGCGCCCGTCTTCCTGCTGGGTGCCTGCTGCCTCGTGGATGCGACGTGGGCGGTCGTGGGCCTCGACCCGCTCCGGGACGTCCTGGATTATCTCGGGCCGCGCCTCGACGCCGCCCTCGCGGAGCTGAACTGCACGCTGAAACCCAGCGGCAAGATGCTGGCCGAGACACTCCTCCGGGCGGCGGCCGACTTCTACCGCCTCGACGAAGAACCCGCGGACGCCGAGACAATGCGGCAACTCGGCGGCAAGTGCGAGGGCAACCCGCTCGACTGCCTGATCAGCGAAAAGGCGATAGAGCCCGCGGACGTGCTGACCATCGGGCTCGCCGTGCTCGCGACGCTCGCGGACCTGTGCCGCACCGCGGAGGCGTCGGTCCTGGTGCCCCGCTAAAACACCTGCCGATCCGGTGGGCCAGGAACAGCCCGGCGGTGCGGCTGGCCGCGTCCCCGGCGGCCGGATCGCCGGTGGCCTGCCCGTACTCGTGCAGTCCCCAGGCCGGGGCCAGCGACTCGTGGAAGGAGGAGCGCCGCCCGGTGGCGGCCGGGTCGCAGTTCCACCCGCTGTCGGGCCATTGCCAGGCGATCAGGGATCCGGCCAGGGAGCGGACCCGCGGGTCGGCGGCCAGGCCGAGCCGGCAGCAGGCGGCCAGGGCGTTTCCCTCGATGGAGGCGTGGGCGCGGGCGAGCCCGCCGATGCGCGGGACGCGGCGGCGCGGGCTGGCCAGCCAGGCGAGGACGTGACCGGCAGCCGCGACCGCGCGCGGCTCGCGCGGGGGGATGGCCAGCTCTGCCAGGGAGACCAGCCCGCCAGTGCGCGCCGGTCCACTTGCGGTACGGGTGGACGCCGAACCCTCCGTCGGGCTGCTGGCCGGATAGCAGCGCGGTCACCTTGGCGCCGGCCAGCACCTGGCCGGCGTCTTCATCTGCCTGTTCACCGAGGACGTCGCGGCGGGTCATCAGCCGGATGGCCGGCTCATCGCAGTTCAGCAGCCAGGTCACGGCGGCGTGCGTCCGCGGATCCATGCGCTGCCGTCTCAGGCTGCGCTGGCCCGCTTGACGATGCGGCGCAGGCGGGGATCACGGGTGTGGCGGTTCCGCCAGGCGATGTAGCGGCGGATCATGCTGCCTTGCTCGCGGTGGGTGGCGTGGTCGGTGCCGTTGAGGGTGAACTCGCGCAGCGCAGTGAACTGGCATTCAAGGCGATTCATCCACGAGGAGTTCGTGGGCGTGTAGGCGATCTCGGCGTTGCTGGCCGCCGCCCACTGCCCGACGCGCTTGTCTTTCCTGGTGGTCAGGTGCGGGCTGAAGTTATCGCAGACGACCGCGATCCGCACCTGCGGCGGGTGCAGGCTGCGCAGGTAGCGGCAGAACTGGAGGAACTCGCCGCGCCGCTTGCGTTTCTTGATGTGCCCGTACATCGTGTCGGTGCCCAGCTCCAAGGCGGCGAACAGGTGCCGCACCCCGCTGGTGCGGTGGTAGGTGGCCCGCCGCCGCCGCCGCGGCCCCTCGCCGGGATCCCGGGCCGTGCCGCCGCGGTGGGCCCACTGCCTGCCCGGCCGCGGCTGCAGGTTCAGCGGCCCGAATTCGTCCACGCAGAAGACCACGTCCGGGTCGCCGGGCCCGGCGGCCGCCTCGCCGTCAGCGACGGCGTACAGGTGGTCCACCCGCGCCTTCTTGGCCGCGTAGTCCGGGTCGGCGGAGGCCTTCCACGTCTTTACGGCCTGAAACGAGACGTTCTCCGCGCGCAGCAGCTCCCGCAGGCCCTCGTGTGAGATATCGTCGACCACCCCCTTGGCGACCAGGAAGTCAGCGAGCTTGGCCAGGCTCCAGCGGGAGAACGGCAGCCCGTGCTCGGCCGGCTTGGACTTGGCGATCTTCTTGATCTCCCGCCGCTGGGCCAGCGTGAACACCGGCGGGCGCCCGCCCGCGTAGCGGGGATACAGCGACTCGAAGCCGTCGGCGTTGAAGTTGTGCAGCACGTCGCGGACCCGGTCCTCGCTGGTAAAAGCCAGCCCGGCGATCTGCGCCACGTTCATGCCCTGCGCCGACCACAGCACCATCTGCGCCCGCCGCCACGTCACTACCGATCCCGACCCGCGGCGAACGATCCGTTTCAGGTGATTGCCCTCGTCATTGCTGATCTCACGTACTCGCACCCGGCCAGCCATACCCGGCAGTATGCCCTGGTCAACCAGCGCAGGAATCCCAGAAGGCCGCCGAAAACAGGGCAAACGTAGACGGCTACGGCACTAG
>DATGVY010000473.1:0-22759 GCA_035299845.1 Streptosporangiaceae bacterium | reverse complement strand
TCTCGGCCTTCGACCACGTGCTTGAGCCGCCGATCCCGGACAAGGGAAGAATTCTCACCCAGCTGTCGCTGTGGTGGTTCGGGCAGCTCGCCGACGTCGTGCCCAACCACCTGGTGCGGGCGCCCGTCCCGGCCGAGTTCGCCGGGCGCGCGATGGCGTGCAGGCGGCTCGACATGGTGCCGGTGGAGTGCGTGGCCCGCGGCTACCTGGCCGGCTCGGCGCTCGCCGACTACCAGCGGACCGGTGAGGTCTGCGGGATCTCGCTGCCGCCCGGGCTCACCGACGGCTCCCGGCTGCCGCGGCCGGTCTTCACCCCGGCCACGAAGGCACCGCCCGGCGAACACGACATGAATATCCCGGCCGCCGCCGTGGCGCGGCAGGTCGGAGCCGCCGTGGCCGGCGAGCTTGAGCGGATCACGCTGGAGGTCTACCGGCGGGGCGCCGAGCTTGCGATCGCCCGGGGCATCATCGTCGCCGACACCAAGATCGAGCTGGGCTTCGACGGCAGCGGCACGCTGCTGCTCGCCGACGAGGTGCTGACCCCGGACTCGTCCAGGTTCTGGCCCGCGGACGGGTGGGCGCCGGGCCGGAGCCAGCCGTCGTTCGACAAGCAGTATGTCCGTGACTGGCTCACCTCGCCCGAATCCGGCTGGGACCGCCAGGGACCCGAGCCGCCGCCGCGGCTGCCCGCCGACGTGGTTGACCGGACCCGCCGCACCTACATCGAGGCGTTCGAGCGCCTGACCGGCCTGCGGTGGCAGTAACGACTGGCCGGCCTGGGTGCGTGACGACATTAAGCGGAACGGCTACGTTACGTAACAATGCGGGGATGGTCCGGGAACCGGGGAGCGGTGGAATACTGGACGACACATGCACCAGGCTGTCCGTCCGAACCGGGCAGCCTGCCGTCTGGCTGGCCGCAGGCCAGGTCCCGCGTCCGGCCGGAGGCCGGGCGCCTGCACCCCGACCGACAGGAGCTCCAGCCCTATGACCACCGGTCCTGAGACCCGCTACCGCGTGCGAGGAGGCAACCCGCTGCAGGGCACGGTCTTCGTGCAGGGCGCCAAGAACGCCGCCCTCAAGATGATCGCCGCCTCGCTGCTTGCCGCCAAGGGCCGCACGGTACTGCGGAACGTCCCGGCGATCGAGGATGTACGCCGGGCCGTTGAGCTAGCCCAGGCTGTCGGCGCGCTGGTCAAGTTCCACGAGGCCGAGCGGACGCTCGTGGTGGACGCATCCGAGCTGACCAGCCCGGTGCTCCCGGCGGAGATCACCCGCAGGTTCCGCGGGTCGGTCCTGTTCGTGCCCGCGCTGCTGCACCGGCTCGGCGAGGCCGTGATCGAGGGCATCGGCGGCTGCAACCTCGGCAGCCGCAACCTCGACTTCCACTACCGGGGCTTTGCCCGGCTCGGCGCCACGGTCGACGAGGGCGAGAGCCAGATCCGGATCAAGGCCGACCGGCTCCGCGGTGCCCACCTTTACCTGGATACGCCTTCGCACACGGGCACCGAGAACCTGATCATGGCGGCTTCGCTGGCGCCAGGAACCACCGTGATCGACAACACGGCGCTTGAGCCGGAGGTGCTCGACGTCATCGCGTTCCTCACCAAAATGGGCGCGCAGATCACTGGCGGCGGCACCGGGTTCGTCACGGTCCGCGGGGTCAGCGAGCTGACCGCGGTCGAGCACACCGTGATGCCGGACCGCATCGACGGCTGCGTCTTCGCGATGGCCGCCGCGATCACCGGCGGCGAACTGAGCCTGGTCGGGGCGTCCCTGGAGCATTTCGGCGTGGTCCGCTGGAAGCTGGAGCAAATGGGCGTTGAGTTCGCCACCCAGGGCGCCATCCTGCAGGTGCGCAGGGACAGGCAACTGCGCCCGATCAACGTGATCACCTCCCCTTACCCGGGCTTTGCCACCGATCTGCAGTCCCCGATCATGGCGCTGGCCTGCATGGCCGACGGCACGAGTTACATCAGGGAAACCATCTTCGACGGGCGTTACACACTCGTCGGCGAGCTCAACAAGATGGGCGCGAAGGTCGAGGTCGACGGCAGCGTGGTGCTCGTGCACGGCCTTTCCATGCTGAAGGGAACCGAAGTCATCGCGCACGACCTGCGCACCGGGATCGCGCTGGTGCTCGCGGGACTGGCGGCGGACGGCGAGACCATCGTGGCGCCCGGCTACCTGATCGACCGCGGGCACTCGTCCGTGGCGGCCAGGCTCACCACGCTCGGCGCGGACATTACCGCGGAGACCGTCGGCTAAAGTCCCGGGGCCGGCGCCAGCGGCCCGTATTCCCGGCCAATTCGTGCTTTTCCGCCGCAACGCAGGGCGCTGTCACCATGCGACGCCGATAATTGCCTCTTTCAGAGTTCTTCCTGATGAGCTACGAAATGAGAGACCGGGAAATCTCGCGGCGCCGGCCGGCTGAGGATGGGAACGGGATATGGCGCGAGTCGCAGGCAGGATGACGGTCGGCCGGTGGCATTGCCGCCGCACCGGGGACATTCATTCCGCACCGGGCGCCCGCGGTCCGCGGTGACTGGCACCGGGCACGCGTCCGGCGAGCTGACGATCGGCATCATCGGACCGTATGACCTGGTCGAGGCGGTCATGCTGGCTGGCCCGGCATCGGCAGGATCGCCCGGCACGGGATCTGCCGGGCCGGGATCGCCGCGATGGCCAGACCAGGCTGGCGGCGGCCCGGCGGGCGGCGGGCGGCTGGTAGCCGCCGCCTACCGCGACGAGCAGGAGGCTCCGGACAAGGTCGTGCGTCTCGGCGCCGGCATCGACGCCTGCCTGTTCGCCAGCCGGGTGCCCTACGACTACGCGCGGCAAGCGGGGGTCCTCACCAGCCCGGCCACCTGCATCCCGCTCGGCGGCAGTGCCCTGTACGCCGCGCTGCTGCGGGCCAGCCTGGGCGTGCGGCACGATCTCAGCCGGTCAAGCATCGACGTGCTTGAGCCGGCTGAGGTCAAGGAGGCATTCGACGATATCGGCGTGCCGGCGCATGCCGTGCACGTGCATGCGGATCCGGCGAGCCCGGTGGCGCTCGCGTCGTTTCACGAGCGGCTGTGGCGGCGCGGCCAGACGTCGGTGGCGTTCACCTGCCTGCAGTCGGTGGCGAGCAAGCTCTCCGCCGCGCAGGTGCCGGTCTTCGCCCTGCAGCCGACTCCGGCCGCCGTCCGCGCTGCCCTGCGCACCGCGGCCCTGCTTGGCTGGTGCCGCAGGCTCGAGGACGCCCAGCTCGCGGTGGCGGTCGTCGAGGTGCCGACGTTAAGGGACGCCGGGCCACGGCGCGGAATCCCCCGGCAATCGCGGGAGGAACTGCGGCTCACCGTCAACCGGTTCCTCGTTCAGGAGGTGCAGCGGATCCAGGCGGCAGTGAGCCCCATCGGCGATCACGCCTTCCTCGTCACGGCAACCTGCGGCACTATGGCCAGCGCCACCCAGGGATTCAGGCAACCGCCGTTCATTGCCCGCGCCCGCTCCAAGCTCGGCGTCGGCATCGAGGTGGGCGTCGGACTTGGCCGCACGGCCCAGGAGGCCGAGGCACATTCCAGGGCCGCGCTGGCCAGGCCGGGCGGCCAGGAAGTCGCGATGGACACCGATGGCCGCACGCTGGTGCCCGCGCCGCGCGAGCCGGCCGGGGCGGCTGGCAGGCTCCGCGGCCTTGACACGCTGGCCAGGCTGGCCGGCCAGCTGCCGGCCACTGAGGCCGCGCTCGCCGTGGACGCGGAGACCGCGAGCCGACTGCTGTCCGTCACGCCCCGCACGGCACGCCGGCTGCTGCACATACTGGCCGAGGAGGGCCTGGCCTGGCCGCTGCCGCCAGGCCGGACACCGCAGCCCGGCCGGCCGCGGCAGTTCTACCGGCTGGTGGTGGAGAAGCTGGACCGCAGGCCGCCACCCTGAGCAGCCAGGTTCGCTGGCCGAGAAACCCGCATGGACCCCGCGGCTGCCCGTGCTTGACTGGCCGTAGAGCAGCCAGGCCAGCGGTACGTAGAGCAGCCAGGCCAGCGGGAGGAGCGCCGGGAGATGCGGGTCGTGCTTCTGGGCGGTACGCAGTTCATCGGGCGGCGGATTACCGAGGCGCTGGTCGCCCGCGGCGATCAGGTCGCGGTTGTGCACCGGGGCCGGTCGGAGCCGCACGACTGGGTGGACTGCCGCCACCTGCATGCCGACCGCAAGAACTTCGCCGGGGTCGCGGCGCAGGTGCGCGCGATCCGGCCCGACGCCGTCATCGACACCTGCGCCGGAACGGCCGCCGACGTCGCGGCGGTGCTGCCGCACCTGCCGGATGCCCGGCTTGTGGTGCTGTCCAGCATGGATGTCTACCGCGCTTTCGAGCTGCTGCACGCCAGCGAGGAGGGCGAGCCGCTGCCGGTCACCGAGGACTCCCCGGTCCGGCTCGGGCGCTACCCCTATCGCGGGCGCCTGGAAGATGCCGGTGACTACGAGAAGCTGGACGTGGAGCCGCCCTATACCGAACGCGGCGGGACGGTGCTGCGGCTCCCGATGGTCTACGGCGAGCATGACGGGCAGCGGCGCGAGGAGTTCATCCTGCGGCGGGTGCGGGCGGGCAGGCGCAGGATCCCGGTCGGGCCGGGAACCTGGCTGTGGACCCGGTGCTACGTCGGCGACGTGGCCGTCGCCGTGCTCGCCGCACTCGGCAGCCAGGAGGCGGCGGGGCAGGTGCTCAACATCGGCGAACCCGCAGCCCGCACCATGCTGGGCTGGACCCGCCAGATCCTGGCCGCCGCCGGTCATGACGCCGAGCTGGTCGCGGTACCCGGCGACGTGCTGCCCGCGGACATGTGGCCGACCGCGAGTCACCTCCAGCACCTGCTGGCCGACAGTGGCAAGGCGATTCGGCTGCTCGGCTGGCGCCCGGCCGCGGCCGAAGAGGGCATTGCCCGGTCGGTGCGCTGGCACCTGGACAATCCGCCGGAGGACGCAAGCACCGACTTCGCCGACGACGACAAGGCGCTCGCAGCCGCGCTGGCATAGCGGCGCCGGGCACGGCCTGGCTCAGGCGCGGCCTGGCCCAGCCAGGCCGGGCCCAGGCGCGGCCTGGCTCAGCCGTAGCGGCTGATCACCGACGTGCCGAACCTGGCCATCTCCTCGCGCTGCGGCGAGAACTGCAGCAGCATCAGGCCGACGCCGGCCTGCTCGTAGGCCCGGAGCCGCTCGATGATCTGATCCGGGGTGCCGATCAGCCCGCTGCGCAGGCCGCGGTTGGAGACGCTGTACTCCTCCACCGAGATCCGCGACTCAAGCTGAGACCCCTCGACGAAGTCCTGGTAGGAGGCATATGCCTCGGGCGACGAGCGGACATTGAGAATGCGGCCGAGCTCAGCCTGGGCCTCCGCCTCCGTGTCCCGGCAGATCACGTACCCGGAGACGCCGAACATCAGCGGCGGCCGGCCGGCGCTGGCCCGGCGGGAATTCAGGTCGGCGACCTTGGCCGCGATGACCTCGGGCGGGTCGCCGTGCATCACGTACGCGTCCGCCTGGGCGGCGATGACGTCCTTGGCCTTCGGTGACTCGCCGCCCATGTAGACGTGCGGCGGCCGGGCCGGCTTGGGCTCCAGGATCGCGCCGTCCAGCCGGTAGAGCGGGCCGTTGTGGGTAACGGTGTCCTCGCGGAGCAGCCGGGCAACGACATCGAGCCACTCCTGCGTCCGCGCGTAGCGGGCGTCATGGACGTCGAACGGGGCGCCGTACTGCGCCGCCTCGTCCTTCCACCACGAGGACACCACGTTCAGTGACAGCCGGCCCGGGGCTATCACGTCGAGGGTGGACAGCGCCTTGGCGGTCAGCGACGGCGAATGATAGTTGGGCCGGACGGCGAGCATCAGCTCCAGTCTCGTTGTCGCGGCCGCGATGGCCGGCGCGAGCGCCCAGCAGTCCAGCGACGGCGCGCGGTGGCCCTTGATGTCGTTCAGGTTCAGCTCGGCGATCAGGCTCAGCTCGAAGCCGTGCTGCTCGCTCTCGACGGCCAGGTCCCTGAGGTACGGCCAGTCGACGGGCATGCCCTCGTCGCGGACGTTGCGCAGCCAGCCGCCGAAAATCGGCATCCAGTACCCGAACCGCATCAGTTTCTTCCCCTCCCGGTCTCACTGGCCAGCAGGCCGCCGAGGAACCCGGCCACCGCGCCGAGCGCCGGGCGGGGGGCGGCTGCCTCGATGCCGGCGTTGTAGTTGGTCGTGGTGTTCACGTCATAGGTGACCAGCCGGCCGTCTTCGGTCTCGATGAACTCGAACCCCGCGATCTCGATGCCCTGGGCACGGGCGAAGTCCAGGTAGCGCCCGACGATCGGGTGGTCGAAGCCAGCCCGCGGCGCGAACAGGTCAGCGCCGGGGCCCTGGTCGATCGCGCAGGCGTCGGCCGGGCACAGCTCGAAGCCGCCGCGGGCGGTGTCAGCCGTGATCGCGTAGATGAACTCACCGCCCACCAGTTCTACCCGGGTGATCAGCGGCTCGGCGGCGCGCAGGTACTCCTGCAGCAAGGTGATCCCGTCAGCCGGCGCCTGGTAGCCGGGCGACGACAGGTACTCGTCGAAGTCGTCGTGGCTCTCGAAGAGCCGGACGCCGAGCCCTTTGCCGCCCTGGTTGTGCTTGCTGATGAACGGGACCGGCAGCTTCCTGGCGGCGGCAGGAAGCTCGGCCAGCCCGGCCACGGCCACCGTCTGCGGTACGTCGAAACCCGCCGCCGCCAGCGCGGTCAGCTGATCCATCTTGCTCATCTCGAGCTCGAGCACCCGCCGGCCGTTGACCACCCTGCGGCCATGTGACTCCAGCCAGCAGAGCACGCCGCGAGTCAGGTCCTTCGCGTGCGGATGCCCCCTGGTGTGCGCGGACGCGCTCATCCGGGACCAGAACACCCCGTCCGGCGGCCGCGCGCCGAGATCGAGCACCCCCTCGCCGAGCAGCCACTGCTCGTGCGGCACGCCCGCGGCGTCGAACGCTGCCCCCAGCGGCGGGTACCAGTCGGGATTCTCGTGGATGACATAGACCTTCATTCGCCCCTGCCCTCCGCCGTGCCGCCAGCAACAGCGTAAGCGAGACTGCCGCGGGCCGGATCAGCCGCCGGGTGGTGAGAATGATCACCCGGGAGGGTGTGCCCGCCCCGGGGAAGGCGAGCGGCGCGGAAGGCTGCGTACAAAACCCAACGGCAGTTAGTGGCGGCGCGGGTACCCGTGCGCGACGGCCAGCAGCACGTCGTCGGCCTCTTCGTCGCCGATGGAAATCCGGGCGCCCTCCGCGCCGAACGGGCGGATGCTGATCCCGTGGCGCTCGCAGGCAGCGGCGAAGCTTGCGGTGTCGTCGCCAAGCGGCAGCCAGACGAAGTTGGCCTCGGTGGGCGGCACCGTCCAGCCCTGGCCGAGCAGCTCGCCGCGGACCCGGTCGCGCTCCTTGACCACGGCGTCCACCCGGTCAAGCAGCTCGCCCTCGGCGTCGAGCGAGGCGATCGCGGCGGCCTGCGCAATGACGTTCACGGTGAACGGCAGCATCGTCTTGCGGGCGGCAGTGGCCACCTGCTCGTGCGCCACCATGAAACCGACCCGCAGGCCCGCCAGCCCGTACGCCTTGGAGAACGTGCGCAGCACGGCCACGTTGGGCCGGTCGCGGTAGAGGCTGATCCCGTCCGGCACCTCACTGTCCCGCACGTACTCGCGGTAGGCCTCGTCGAGCACCACCAGGCAGTCCGCTGGCACCCGGTCGAGGAATCGCTCGAGTTCGGCGCGGTGCACGACGGTGCCGGTCGGGTTGTTCGGGTTGCAGATGAAGATCATCCTCGTCTGCCCGGTGATCGCGTCCGCCATCGCGGCCAGGTTGTGGGCCTGGTCTCGCAGCGGCACGCGCACCGAGGTGGCCCCGGCAAGGTCGGCGAGTAGCGGGTAGGCCTCGAAGGAGCGCCAGGCGTAGACAATCTCGGCGCCTGGCTCGGCGGTGGCCGCAAGCAGCTGCTGGGTCACCCCGACGGAACCGCAGCCCACGGCAATGTGCTCGGCGGGAACGGCGAACCGGCTGGCGATCGCCTCGGTCAGCGCTGCCGAGCCGTTGTCCGGGTAACGGTTGGCCTGCCCGGCCGCCGCGACGATGACATCGACGACCGACGGCAGCGGGCCGAACGGGGACTCGTTGGACGAGAGCTTGAACGACCTGCCGTCCGGGCCAGCCGGAGCCACTCCCGGCCGGTAGGGTGCGAACCGGTCGAGGATCGAGCGGAAACGGGGGGAGCTTGCGGACACCGTTGTCCTCCTGAGCTTGTCCTCCTGAGATTGTCCTCTGCCAAGTGTCGCAGGCTACTGCCCGGGCAGCGATTCAAGGGCCGCCCTGAAGGCGGCCAGCATACTGTCGCTGAACAGCACGAAACGGGCCTCGTCCAGGGCAGGCCCGGGCTGGCCATGGACCGCGGCGACGGCAATCCTGGCCGCGTCGTCGGCCGGCCAGCCATAGGCGCCGGCGGACACGGCGGGAAGAGCCACCGTCCGCGCGCCCAGTTCGCCCGCGATGCGCAGCGACGCCGTGTAGCAGGCGGCCAGCACGGCGGAGCGGTCCTGCGCCGGCGAGTAGACGGGACCGACCGTATGGATCACCCACCGGGCCGGGAGATCGCCCGCCGTGGTGGCGACAGCCAGTCCGGCAGGCAGCCCGGCGGGATACGGCCCGGCGCGCAGGGCACGGCATTCCGCCAGGATCGCCGGGCCGCCCCGGCGGTGAATCGCGCCATCGACGCCGCCGCCGCCGAGCAGCGTGGAGTTGGCTGCATTGACGACCGCGTCCACCCGCTGCTGGGTGATGTCGCCCCGGACAACTGTCAGCTTCATCGGGGGCGAGCCTACCCGGTCCTGCCTCGGCCCTACCCGGTCCTGCCTCGGCCCCATTCGGCCCTGCCTCGGCCCCATTCGGCCCTGCCTCGGCCCTACTCAGCGCGGGAGCGCGCGGGTAAAGTGGCGCCGTGAACCGGCTCGGTGAACTCGAACGCGCCATTATGGATGTGCTCTGGGAGACTCCGGAGCCGCTGACGGTCCGCCAGGTCAGCGGGCAGCTGACCGCGCGGGACCTGGCTCACACCACGGTGATGACGGTTCTGGACAGGCTCGCGAAGAAGGGATTCGCCCGGCGCGAGCGTGATGGCCGCGCTTGGCGTTACCGCGCGGCCGAAACCAGGGAAGCCTACGTCACCGAGCTGATGCTGAACGCACTCGACCAGACCGGTGACCGGCAGGCGGCGCTTGCCCGCTTCGTCCGCAGCGTGTCTGGCGCTGAGGCCCGGGCACTGCGCCGCGCACTTGAGGCACTTGAGGCCTTCGAGCAGGCCGATCCTGCCGCCTGGCCCGGTTAGGCAGGCGGCTTGGCCAGGCTGACCGGCTTGATCCGCTCCAAGACGCCGCTGGGGGCTGACCGCTCATGTTCCCCGCAGTCCTGATCCTGGCCGCGGTCGCGGCGGGCTGCGTCCCGGCCGCTTCCGCGCTTGCCTCGGCTCGCTGGCCGGGCCGGTCGCCGGCCGCGGCAATCCTGCTCTGGCAGGCAATCGGGCTCGGCTGGGGTCTTGCGGCGGTGGGCGCGCTGGCCGGGCTGGGCGCCGGCCGGGGGCAGGCAGGCGGCGGGCACGCTGGGGTGGTCCGCGCGGCGCTGGAGGTGGCATCCCGGGCGGTGCGCGGCACCGCGTTCCGGGCACGTGCGGCTGGCCTCCTCGTTGACCTCCGGCTGTTCTTCGTGGCCGCCGGCCTTGTGCTGCTGCTGCTGCTGTGCTGGGTACTGGTGGCGGCGTTTACCGCCGTGCTGCGCGCTCGCCGGCGGCAGCGTGACCTGCTGAGCCTGCTCGCGCATGGCGATCCCAAGGTGCCGGGCGCACTCGTGGTGGATCATCCTGCCGCGGCCGCCTACTGCGTGCCCGGCCTGCGATCCCGGATCGTGATCAGCGCGGGCACCCTCAAGCTTCTCGACCAGGCCGAGCTTGCCGCCGTGCTCGCGCACGAGCGGGCGCATCTGCGGGAGCGGCACGATCTTGTGCTGCTGCCGTTCACCGCCCTGCTGCGGGCGTTCCGCTGGTCCGCGGTCGCCCGCCGGGCCGAGAGTGCGGTTGCGCTGCTGGTCGAGATGCTGGCGGACGACCACGCGCTACGGCACCGCCCGGCCAGGGAACTGGCGACGGCACTGCTCCGGGTCGGGGCGGCGGGCTCGCGGGTACCATCGGGCGCACTCGCGGCTGACGGTGGTGAGGTAGCGGTCCGCGTTGCCCGGCTGCTCCGGCCAGCGCCGGGCCTGTCCGCCCCGGCCCTCGCCCTGGTCTGCTGCACCGCCGGCCTGCTCGTGGCTGTCCCCGCCGCGTTCCTGTTCATTTCCTTCTGAACGCGGTAGTACCGGCCGGCTCACCGGCTTGCCCGGCTGCCTGCCGCGGTTAGTCGCCGATGCGAATCCGCAGGCGGCGGAAGCCCTTGCCCTTGTTCTCGATCTTGACGACCTCGATCCGGCCGATCTGGCTGGTCGTGGCCACATGCGTGCCGCCATCCGCCTGCTGGTCAAGCCCCACGATGTCGATGATGCGAACCTCGGGCACGTCCGGCGGAACGAGGTTGATCGCGGTGCGGATGATGTCAGGGATGGCGAACGCCTCCGCCCGCGGCAGCACCCGCACGTCGATACGCCGCCCGGCGGCGATCTCCTTGTTGCAGGCGGACTCGACTGCTTCCTTGAACCCGGGCGGAACATCCGGCAGGTCGAAGTCCATTCTGGCCACATACGGTTCCATGTTCCCGCCGGTCACCAGCGAGCCGAAGTCCCTGAACACGACGCCGCAGAGCACATGCAATCCGGAATGCGTCCGCATCAGCGCGGTCCGCCGCTCGTCTTCGACGGCGCCGCGCACGGTGGTGCCGGGCGGCGGGACCGGATCGCCTTCGGCCGGGATCAGGTAAAGATCGTCGCCCTTCCGCGCGCCCGCGATGCGGGTCTGCACGCCGCTCCAGAGCAAGACGCCGTGGTCAGGCGGCTGACCGCCACCGCCAGGATAGAAGGCCGACTGGTCGAGTACGATCCCGTCCGGCGCCGCCGCGAGGACGACGGCATCCCATTCGCGCAGGGTCTGGTCAGCTAGCTCTAGACGGTGCGTTCGCCACTGGGTCTCGCTCACGACCAGTCAGCCTAGTGGAAGGCGGCCCGGCCAGGGTTGCCGTGTGGCGGCGCCGCGTCAGTGGCAGCCGGCTCACCAGGGGCCGTATGGGCCCTGGCGAGATGACCCGCCACCACCACGAAATTCCCTGACCTTGGGCCTGACGTCGGTGAGATAGACCGCAGCGGCCACGAAGGCTGCCACGGACAGAATGCCGATCGCGGCAAAACCTGTGCTCGCGGCGGTGCCGAGGCCGATCGCCGTGGCGACGCCCAGGATGATCAGCCACAGCGGCTTGGTCTGCTTGCTCGCCGCGACGAACGCGGGCGCAGGCCGGCGAATCGCGTCAATGAACGCCCATGCCTCGACCACAAGTGCCGCGATAGCCAGCGCTTCGAAGAACCAGGTGAGGGCCGAATACGCGCCCGGGTTACTGAACAGCACGATGCCAGGCTATCGGCTGGCGGCCGGGCTCGGGACGATGTGATCAGGCTCTCTGCCCTCGGCAGGTTCCCCGTCCCGGGCGGGCTTCGCCGCGTTGGCCCGTTCCGCAGCCTCTGCTCGCTTGCCCTGCTCGGCTGGCTTGCCGTGCTCGGCTCGGTTGCCCTGCTCGGCGGGTTTGCCGTGCTCGGCGGGCTTGCCCTGCTCGACTCGGTTGCCGTGCTCGGCGGGCTTGCCGTGCTCGGCGGGCTCGGTCGGCTCGGCGGCCTCTCCGGCACCAGTGAGCCCAGCGGGCTCTGCGGCACCGGTGAGTTCGGCGGCGAGCGCGGCCTCCTTGCGGAACGAGTCGTAGAGCTCGATCAGCATCTGCTTCTGCCGCTCGGTCAGCTCGGGATCGATAAGGACGGCGTCCCGGACGCCGGTGCCCCCTGGCCGGTCTTCCAGAATGCCCGCCTGGACGTACAGCACGTCGGCGGAGATCCGCAGGCCTCGTGCGATCTGCTGCATTATTTCCGCGCTCGGATTGCGCAGCCCCCGCTCGATCTGGCTCAGATACGGGTCGGACACGCCCGCCGCCTGGGCAAGCTGGCGGATTGAGGTCCTGGCCTGCTCACGCTGCTCGCGAATGAAGCTTCCAATCGAGCTGACGTTCACCGGGCTCATGCTCCTAGTCTCGCCACCACCGCTTGCGCTTGCAAACTCGTCGGCGGCGCACCGCCCGGACCTGGCGATAATGGCTTGGCGGAGAGCCGGCAGCAGCTGCGCCGCGCCGTGCTGGCACACGACCCCGGCGCGGCCCGCGAGCGGCGGCGCAGGGCGCAGAAGCAGGCGCGAGTGGAATGCTGGCCGGAGGACTGCGGGACCGCCGCGCTGGCCGGCCGCGACCTGCCCCCGGCCGAGGCGCTGGCCGCGGCCAGCGGATCGATGCCCTGGCCCGGCACCTCAAGGCCGCCGGGGCCGGCGGGACCCTGGCGCAGCTGCGCGCCGCGGTGTTCCTCGCCCTGCTCGGCGGCCGCCCGCTGTACACCCTGCTGCCCGGCAGCCACACCGGCGACACCCGCGGCCAAGGCAACGCGGGCGAGGATCCGGCCGCAGGCGGCAGCGGGCAAGGCAGCGCCCCCGGCGGCCCCGGCGACGACCCCGGCGACGGCGATAACGACCCCGGCGATGACCGCAGCGGCGGCGATGACGGCCCCGGCGGCGATGACGGCCCCGGTGACGGCGATGGCCCCGGTGACGGGAACGGCGGCGGGGGCACCCGCCGGCCAGGACCGGGCACCCGGCCAGGCGCGCCGCCGGCGGCCGGGGTCCCGGGCGGCACCGGGTCACGGCTGGCCTAGTACGGCAGCCGCACTTGAGGGTCTGACCTGCGGTGCTGCGGGGCGGGCATAAAGGGGCAGCCGCCTGTCGATCCATGTGTTTGTGCTGACAACTGAATCGAAGGCGGCTGCTGCCGTCAGGATAGGCGCCGGGCTGGCGCTGGAGAAACGGGGCGAGCTGTCCGGGCTGCTGCGGCCGTGCTTCGCGCGGACGCAGGTGTGGCTGCAGGCGGGCAGGTACGTGGCGGCGGTGATGAGTGACCTGCCGGAGCGGAACGGGTGGAGCATCGCCCGGTTCTGCGGGGACGCGACGCCGGATAAAACGCAGCGGCTGCTGAATCATGCCAGCTGGGACACGCTGGGTGCGATGAGCGCGGTGCGCCGGTTCGCGGTGGCCGGGCTGGACGGGGCCGCGCGGCGGAACCGCCGGGCGGGCGGGATGCGGGCCGGGGTGCTGGACGAGACCGGGCAGGAGAAGCAGGGGACCGCCACGGCCGGCGTCAAGCGGCAGTACATGGGGTGCGCCGGCCGGGTCGCCAACGGCATCAATACGGTGCACCTGTCGTATGTGCGGCAGGGCACCGGGCACGCGCTGATCGGCGCCCGGCAGTGGATCCCCCGCGAGCAGGTCACCGATCCCGTGGCGTCCCTGGTCACGGGGCTGCCTCCTGACCTGCGGTTCCGCACGAAGGGGCAGCTGGCGAGAGATATCTGCGCGGACGCGTACGCCGGCGGGGTCACGTTCGATTTCATCCTGGGGGATGAGGTCTACGGCGCCAGCCCGGACCTGCGGGAATACCTGGAATCCCGCGGCCAGGCGTACGTGCTGCGGGTTGCCTCGAACTTCACGGTCACGATCGCCGGCGGGACGGCGGTCACCTGCGCGCAGGCGGTGAAGACGCTGCTGAAGGACAGGCGGGCATGGGAGGTCCGGTCCGCGGGCAAGGGCTCCAAGGGCCAGCGGTGGTACGCCTGGGCCTGGATCGGGACCGGCTCCGGGGAGCACTCGCTGCTCGTCCGCCGTCACCTGAAGACCGGTGAGCTGGCCTTTCATTACTGCTACGTGCCGGAAGGGCAGCCCTCGGGCAAGGCCCGGCTGATCAGGGCAGCGGGCCTGCGCTGGCCAGTCGAGGAAGGATTCGAGTTCGGGAAGGACTGCTTCGGCCTCGACCAGTGCCAGGCACGGCTCTACACCGCGATCCTGCGGCACATCGTGCTGGTCATGGCCGCCCTCGCGATCTGCGCGGTCGCTGCCGCCCTGCTCCGGGCCCGCACCGATACCCAGGCGCCACCGCCCAGCGCCCCTGGCCAGGCACCCCCGGCAGACCCCGGCATGATCCCGCTGACGGTCCCCGAGATCAGGCGGATCCTCGCCGCGCTGACCGCCCGGCCCATGCCGCCGCCGCTCGTCATCCACTGGGACGCCTGGACCCGCCGCCACCAGGCCCGCGCACGCTGGTACCACCAACGCGCGCGCCTAAAACGGGACTACGCCCTGGCCAGCTAGCAAAGTGCGGCTGCCGTACTAGCCGGGTCGGTGCACCTTACCGTGCCGCTGGCCACCTGGCTCGGGCTGACCAGCACCCCCGGCGAAGCCGCCGGGTGCGGCCCGCTCGACGCCGCCGCCAGCCGCGACCTCGCCGCCCTGCTCGCCGCCCGCCCCGGGAACCACTGGTGCCTCACGATCACCACCCCCGACGGCCGCGCCGCCGGGCACGGCTGCGCCCGGGCCGGGCCGCCCGCCGGCACCGGCCCCCCGGGCGCCCGGGCCGGCCCCGGGCCACCCGGCCCGGGCAGCAACCCCTGGCCACCCGGCCAGCGCAACAAGCCCGGACCACCCGGCCCGGGCGGCGACCCAACCTGGCTGGCCGGGATCACGATCAGGTGGCTGCAGACCGGGGACTGCGGCCACCCCCGCGAAACCCGCGCCTACCAGCCATCACCGGCCCTGCGGCACCTGGTCAAGATCCGGGACCGGACCTGCTCCTACCCGGGCTGCCGCCGCGCGGCCCGCCGCTGCGATGATGACCACACACGATCCCGTTCGACCAGGGCGGGAGAACCTGCGAGTGCAACCTCGCGGCTTTGTGCCGCCGGCACCACGCCGCCAAGCAGGCCCCCGGCTGGCACCTCCAGCAGCCCCGGCAGCCCGGCACCCTCATCTGGACCCTGCCCAGCGGACGGCAGCACACCGTCACCCCCCGCCCCTACCCCGCATAAGCCGGCTCTGTGACGATTTCCTCGTGGAGTCAGAGATCTTCGTGGAGTCGGAGATGAGTGACAGGGCCGAGCGCTACCTGCATGCGGCGCGGGAGACGGCCCGCTGGCTAATCGGGGCGGCTATCGAGACGCCTGATGGTCTGGGCTGGGCGGCCGTGCCCGGAGTGCCCGAGACCCTGGACGCCACCCTTTACGGCGCCGGAGCGGGGATCGCCCTGTTTCTCAGCGACCTCGCCAGCGCAACCGAGGACGCTGAGCTCGCCGTGGCGGCGCGCAACGCCGCCCTCTTCGTGTCGCGCACCCCTGATCATGGACGGTTCGGCCTCTACACCGGATACGCAGGGATGGTCCTTGCCACCCACCATGCAGCCACCGTCCTCGGCGATGTCGGCCTGCGGAGCAGGGGCGCCGCCATGCTCGACCATCTCGTCGATGCCGCGTGGCCCGCAGGAGGCGGCATCGAATGGCCGGCGTGGCCAGGCGGGCGCGGCCCCTGGCACGAGCTCTATCACGGCGCAGCAGGGATTGCCCTGGTCGCCGCCCATCTCGGCCGGACGGAAGTCGCTGTCGCTGCCGGCGCCGACTGGTGGAACTGGGCCTGGCTGCCCCGACCGGGCGGTGGTGGCGTTCGCGCCCGGACGACCATAAGCCGGCGCCCAACATTGCCATGGCACGGCCGGGATCGCCGCGGGTGTGGACGCCGCGTTGCTACGAGCCCATCGGGTCCTCACCGGATCGGGCCCCGGGCCGTGGCTGCCGAGCTGGCCCTTTCCTGACTGACGGCTCTAGCGGCGGACTGCTGGGCTATGGCAGGGCAGATGGCCCGTGATCGGCCGTCGTGCTGCCGCGCCCGGTACCCGTCTCCCCTTCACCTGCCCACCGATCCAGGTAAATCGTGTGCCCGCCGTCGTCTCCGGCTGTCATGATCAGCCCGGGTGACTGGTGCACGCCCGGCAGGCCGGCGGCCCGGCCCGGCCGGGGGTGGCCCGGCCAGGGGTGGCCGGCGCCCGCGAGGCCGGTGACGGTCCTGTCCGCCGCCATCCGGCGCAGCGACAGCCAGTTGGCGACGCCGGCGGTCACCGCGGCGGCGACGCCCACCTCCAGGGTGGCCACAGCGCCGACCTGCCATCCAGACGGACCCACCACTGACAGCCGACCGTCCCCCAGCGGGCCGCCGGCGAAGGCAGCGAGCGCGCCGGTAACGCAGCCAGTCAGCGCGCCGGATGCGAACCCCCACAGCGGAGCGGCCTCCAGCGCTGACGTCGGGCCCGCCCTGGCCGTCAGCAGCCCGCCGAACACCCCAGCAAGATAGGGCAGGGCGAGCACAGCGACGGACAGCCAGGCCGGCAGCGCGCTGTGCATCCCGGCGGGCAACCCGGCCAGCATCGGCAAGGCCGGCAGCGACCCAAGGGCTGAACCCGTCGGAGCCACGACCGTTCCTGTCCCGAACGCGAAACCTGGGCCCAGCATGAACGAGATCGCCCAGATGACCGCGTTAGGGACGTAGGCGAGCTGAGCGAGCATCAGCAGGATCGCGCCGACGATACCGGGCGCGAGCGTCGCGTTGACGGACCTGAACTCGCCAAGATGAGCGGCGAGCGAGGCGCCGGCCAGCACGCAGCCTGCCATCGCCAGGATCGCGAGCGCCCCGGTGCTGCCGAGGATCACCGAGCGGAAGCGCACCGACAGCAGGCCGGCCAGCTGCCGCCACGGCGCCAGGGCACGTGCGCCGCCGAGCCCTCCGGCGGTGAGTGCCAGCAGGAACCCCGCTGCCACTGCCTGCGGCGCGGACGGCACGGCAAGCCGCGATGCGCTGGTGAGCGCTAGCGCCCCCGCCACCAGGGAATAGGGAACGGCAAGGGCCAGCGCCGCGTAGCCGACATGCCGGAGCCTGGCCACGCCGCCGGCGGCGACAACCCATCGCCCGGCCCGCCAGAGCAGCGCGCCGGGCAGCAGAACCAGGCCGAGCGGCAGCATCCCGATCCGGCCCGCCCCGTGCAGGGTGAAGCCGACATGATGGCCGACCAGCCAGAGCGCGGCAGCGGTGCGGAGCACCCCGGTCAGTCCGATCCCCGCATGCGGCGCCGCAATCCAGCCCGCGAGCACGAGCATCGTCAGCGCCACCAGCCCGGTGCCAGCGGCCGCAGCCGCCGCTATGGCGCCCGTCACCACCAGCGGGCGTGTCGCGCCCGATGACTGCCCGGGCTCGCCGCCTGCCTGGTTACCAGCACCCGCCGCGCTGTCCTGCGCTGCGCCTGAGTGCTGTGTGCCAAGTGCTGACGTCGTCATAATGCTCAAGCCTGGCAAGGTCCGGGCCTGCTGGGGCGGAGGCGCGCCGCAACGCCGGTGCCGGAAGACGCCAGATATCCGGCGACACCGGATATAGCCAGATCGGGTGCAGTCCGCGGAAATGCCGGGTCAGGCCGGAGTCCGCCAGCGGTCTACAGCCCGGTCGCGCCTGGCATGCATCGTGCGCCACAACAGCGTCACGCAGTCTCAAGATCAAATCAGTGGTTCAGATCTGTCCGGTCCTGGCCGGACAGATCTGAACCACTGATGAGTCTGACTAGCGGCCCTGCATGATCTCCCGGACCAGGCCTGCTGTCCCGCTCGGCGTTCTGCCGACCCGGACCCCTACATTCTCCAGCGCTTCCTTCTTGGCCTGGGCGGTGCCTGCCGATCCGGAGATGATAGCACCAGCGTGACCCATCGTCCTGCCCTCGGGCGCGGTAAAGCCGGCCACGTAGGCCACCACCGGCTTGGTCACGTTGCGCTCGACGAAGGCGGCAGCGCGCTCCTCGGCGTCGCCGCCGATCTCCCCGATCATCACGATCGCCTCGGTCTGCGGGTCGTCCTCGAAGGCCCGCAGGCAATCGATGTGAGTCGTCCCGATGACCGGGTCACCGCCGATCCCAACTGCGGTGGAGAAGCCGATGTCCCGCAGCTCGTACATCATCTGGTAGGTCAGCGTGCCGGACTTGGAGACCAGGCCGATCCGGCCCTCGGTAGAGATGTCGGCCGGGATGATGCCCGCGTTCGACTTGCCTGGCGAGGCGACCCCCGGGCAGTTCGGGCCGACGATGCGGGTGACGTTGCCGTGCGCGGACGCGTACGCCCAGAATATCGCGGTGTCGTGCACGGGAATGCCCTCGGTGATCACGATGACCAGCGGCATGCTCGCGTCGATCGCCTCGATCACCGCGTTCTTGGTGCCGGCCGGCGGCACGAACACCACCGACACGTCGGCACCGGTCGCGGCCATCGCGTCCGCCACCGTGCCGAAGACCGGCACCTCGTGGCCGGACAGGTCGATGGTCTGACCGGCCTTGCGCGGGTTGGTTCCGCCGACCACGTTCGTGCCGGCCGCGAGCATCCTGGCGCCATGCCTGCGGCCCTCGGATCCGGTGATGCCCTGGACGATGACCCGGCTCCGCTCGGTCAGGAAGATAGCCATCTCATGCTCCCGTCGCGGCCGCTGAGGCCAGCTCGGCGGCCCGCCGGGCCGCGTCGTCCATGGTCGCCACCTGCTCGACGACGCCGATGCCCGCCTCGTCCAGGATGCGCCGGCCCTCGGCCGCCTTGTTGCCGTCCAGCCGCACCACGATCGGGTGACCGACCTGCTCGCCCCGCGCGCCCAGCATGCCGATCGCCGATACGATCCCGTTCGCGACCGCGTCACAGGAGGTAATCCCGCCGAACACGTTGACCAGCACGCTGCGGACCGAGGGGTCGGAAAGCACGATCTCCAGGCCGTCCGCCATCACCTCGGCCGATGCGCCGCCGCCGATGTCGAGGAAGTTAGCCGGGCGGACCCCGCCGAACGCCTCGCCCGCGTAAGCGACGACGTCCAGGGTGGACATGACGAGCCCGGCGCCGTTCCCGATGATGCCGACCTGCCCGTCGAGCTTCACGTAGTTAAGGTGCTTGGCCCTGGCCCTGGCCTCCAGCGGGTCGGCCGCGTCGGCGTCGGCGAACCGGGCGTGCTGCTGCCGGAAGGCAGCGTTGTCGTCCAGGCTCACCTTGCCGTCGACGGCGAGCACCGCACCCTGCTCGGTCAGCGCCATCGGGTTGACCTCGACCAGCGTGGCGTCCTCGTCGGCGAAGACCGACCACAGCCGCTCGGCCAGCACAGCAGCCTGGCCGGCGGCCTCCGGCGGCAGGCCCCCGGCGCGGATGATCTCCGCTGCCTTGGCCGCATCCACGCCGGTCAGCGGGTCGACCGGGATCCTGGCCACGGCCTCGGGGTTGGTGTGCGCGACCTCCTCGATCTCCACGCCACCCTGTACCGAGCAAATCGCGACGAAGGTGCGGGCGGCCCGGTCGAGCAAGAACGAGAGGTAGTACTCCTGCGCGATGTCGCTGGCCTGCGCGATCAGGACCTTGCGGACCGTATGGCCCTTGATGTCCATGCCGAGGATCTGGCGTGCCTTCGCCTCCGCCTCGGCCGGGCCGTCGGCGAGCTTGACGCCGCCTGCCTTGCCGCGGCCGCCAACTTTGACCTGCGCCTTCACCACGACCAGCGGGGTGCCATCGGCCGCGAAGCCCGCCGCGATCTCGTGGGCTTCCTCGGGCGTTGCGGCGACCTGGCCCCGCTGCACGGGAACCCCGTACTCCTCGAAGAGTTCCTTCGCCTGATGCTCGAACAGGTCCACTGGGAGTCCGTCCTTGTCCGCTGCCCGGCCCGCGCTCAGCCTGGCCGGCGCGCTGCCTGGGTCTGCTGTGGTCTGCGCAGGAAGCCTAGTGGGAGCTGGACCGCGGGCCGAACTGGGCCACAGGGCCGAGCTGGCCGCGGGGCCGAGCTGGGCCGCGGGGCCGAGCTGGGCCGCAGGGCCGAGCTGGGCCGCGGGGCCGAGCTGGCCGCGGGGCCGAGCTGGCCGCGGGGCCGAACTGGGCCGCAGGGCCGAACTGGGCCGCAGGGCCGAGCGCAGGCCGGCCGGTGCAGGCTGACCAGCGCTAGCTGACTGGCTCGACGCTGCCGAGTTCCGACCGGACCCAGTCGACGATCTCGGACATCGACGCGCCGGGCGTGAAGATCCTCGCCACGCCCATCCGCTCGAGCTCGGTGATGTCGGCGTCCGGGATGATGCCGCCGCCGAACACGACGATGTCCGTGGCGTCATTTTCCCTGAGCAGCTCAAGCACCCGGCCGAACTGAGTCATGTGCGCGCCGGACAGAATCGACAGCCCGATCGCGTCGGCGTCCTCCTGCAGTGCGGCGGCCACGATCTGCTCCGGAGTCTGGTGCAGCCCGGTGTAGATGACCTCCACCCCGGCATCACGCAGCGCCCTGGCGACGACCTTGGCTCCGCGATCATGGCCGTCGAGGCCGGGCTTCGCGATGACTACCCGGATGCTGCTCATGGAGTCCTCCCGAACCAGCGTCCACATCCGACCAGCGAGATGAGCGCGCCTCACTAGCAGCCTAGTCCGCAACGTGACCCCGCCGAGGGCGGATCGAACGCTGGCATGCCCTGGGCGCCAGTCGTCAGCGCTACTGCCGGACGTGTCCTTCAGGAGGCCGCCAATAGAAACGCGTCGGCCACTCGGGCCGGCCCCCGGGCTGGCAGCCGCCTCTATAGCTTCTCGATCGGGGCATAGCGCAGGACCAGGTGCTTGATCCCGTAGTCCCCGCCGAAGTCGATCTTGGCCTCGGGGTCGTCGCCGCGGCCCTCCACCGACAGCACCCGGCCGAGCCCGTAGGCGTCGTGGGTCACCCGGTCGCCGGGCGCCAGTGCGGGAACCGGCCGGTTGCCCGCCGCGTTCATCCCCGGCCTGCGGGCCAGCCGCTCGGACGCCGGGGGCGTGGCCGCGGACTCGTCCCGCCGCCATTCCAGCAGCCCGGACGGCACCTCGGTGAGGAACCTGGACTGCTTGTGATAGCCCGGGCGGCCCCACCAGGCGCGGGTCATCGCCCGGGTCAGGTACAGCCGGCGCTCGGCCCGGGTGATCCCCACGTACGCCAGCCGCCGCTCCTCCTCAAGCTCCCGCTCGTTGCCGACCGACCGCTCGTGCGGGAAGACGTTCTCCTCCAGCCCGGTCAGGAAGACCACGGGGAACTCCAGTCCCTTGGCGGTGTGCAGCGTCATCAGCGTCACCAGGCCGCCGTGATCCTCACCGTCCGGGATCTGGTCCGCGTCTGCTACCAGGGAGACCTGCTCAAGGAAGTCGAGCAGCGATCCGTCCGGGTGCTGGCCGTCGTACTCCCGCGCCACCGACACAAGCTCGGTCAGGTTCTCGATCCGGCTCGCGTCCTGCAGGTCGCTGGATGCCTCCAGCTCGGCGCGGTAGCCGGAGCGGTCAAGCGCGGCCTCCGCGACATCGGCCGCCGGGCTGCCCGCCGCCGCCAGCTCGCGCAGCCCGCCGATCAGCTCGTTGAACGCCTCGATCGAGCGGGCCGAGCGAGTGGCGAGCCCGGGCACGTCCTGCGGGCGGGCCAGCGCCTCGGCGAACGTGATCCGGCCGGAGTTCGCCAGCGCGGCGACGCATTCCTCGGCCCGCTCGCCGATCCCCCGGCGGGGCACGTTCAGCACCCGGCGCAGCGACACCTCGTCAGCCGGATTGGCGATCAGGCGCAGGTAGCCGAGCAGGTCGCGGACCTCGCGCCGCTCGTAGAACCGCAACCCGCCGACCACCTTGTAGGGCATCCCGGCCCGGATGAAGACTTCCTCGAAGACCCGGGATTGCGCGTTCGTCCGGTAGAACACCGCGACCTGCCCCGGGGTCGCTTCGCCCTCGTCGGCGAGCCTGTCCACCTCCTCGGCGACGAACGCCGCCTCGTCGTGCTCGCTGTCCGCGACGTACCCGACAATCGGCGGGCCGTCGCCCTGGTCGGACCAGAGGTTCTTGGGTATCCGGCTCGCGTTGCGGGAGACCACGGCGTTCGCCGCGGCCAGGATGTTCTGCGTGGAGCGGTAGTTCTGCTCCAGCAGGATCACCCGGGCGCCGGCGAAGTCGCGCTCGAACTCCTCGATGTTCCTGATCGTCGCGCCGCGGAAGGCGTAGATGGACTGGTCGGCGTCACCGACCACGCACAGCTCGGCCGGGGCGAGATCGGCCAGCCCGGGCGAGCTGCCCGGGCCATCCCCGTTCCGGCTCGAAGTGCTCCTGCCCTGTCCGGCGAGCTCCCTGACCAGGACATACTGCGCGTGGTTGGTGTCCTGGTACTCATCGACGAGCACGTGCCGGAACCTGCTCCGGTACGCGGCCGCGACCTCGGGGAACGCCTGCAGCAGGTGGACCGTGACCATGATCAGGTCATCGAAGTCCATCGCGCCTGCCGCGACGAGCCTGCGCTGGTACTCCGAATACGCCTCGGCCAGCGCCTTCTCGCGGTACCCGGAGGCGCGGGCGCTATGCGTCTCGTAATCGACAAGCTCGTTTTTGAGGTTGGAGACCTGATGGACCATCGCCTTCGGCGAGTGGTACTTGGCGTCCAGGTCAAGCTCGCGGCAGACCATCGCCATCAGCCGGCGGGAGTCGGCCTGGTCGTAGATCGAGAACGACGACGGGTAGCCGAACCGGCCGGCCTCGCGGCGCAGGAACCGCACGCATGCCGAGTGGAACGTCATCACCCACATACCGCGCGCCCGTGACCCGGTCAGCGCGGCGGCCCTGGCCGCCATCTCGCCCGCGGCCTTGTTGGTGAACGTGAT
>DATGVY010000472.1:0-2209 GCA_035299845.1 Streptosporangiaceae bacterium | reverse complement strand
GCGGCGTCGGACGGGCGGACACGCAGGTCGGCGCGACAGCTCAGCGAACGGAAAGGCTAAATGTGGAACGGCAATCCGAGCGGGATGAGCCCGCACGGGCAGCCGTCTTCGATCTCGACGGGACGATCGTGGACAGTGAGCCCCGCTCACATCGGGCGCTGCGGCGGCTGTTCGATGCCTACCGCGTTCCCCATGACAAGGCGCTGCTGCAAAGGTTCGTTGGCCGCCGCGGCCCGGAGGTGTTCGCCGAGCTCAGCGACCTGTTCCCGGGCCATCATCCGGCGCAGCTGTCTGCCGAGGCGGGGGCGTACTTTCACGAGCCCGGCCAGCCGCCGCTTCCGGCGCTGCCAGGCGCGGTGGAGCTGGCGAGCGAGATCCACCGGCAGGGTGATCCGCTGGCAATTGTCACTTCGGCCGGCCACGAACATGTCCTGCCGACGCTGGATCAGCTGGGCATGCTCGGGTTGTTCTCCGTCATCGTGGCTGGCGACGACGTGACCGTGGGCAAGCCTGATCCGGAAGGCTATCGGCTGGCCAGTGCCGAGCTTGGCGTGGCGCCGTCGCGTTGCGTCGTGTTCGAGGACTCGCCAGCTGGCCTTGCGGCGGCCAGGGCGGCCGGGATGTACTGCGTCGCCGTGGCGACCACGCATGAGCGGTCCGAGCTGGGCGAGGCCGACCGGATTGTCGCGGATCTGACCGAGATCACCTGGCCAGTTGCGGGGTGACCCGCTGCTCAGCCGGTTGTCTCGGATGGCCAGCCGATAGGCTAGTGCGCTGGCCACATACCTTCGCCGGGTTGCCGACGTCGTCAGCCCAGACGTGACGTCGTCGGCCGGTGAACGTTGGTGGACATCGCACTAGCCGGCAGACAGCCGGGCTGGTCTTTGGCTGATCGCCGGCGGTGCCGGGCTGTGCGGCCGCCCGGCCGCCCGGCTGTGCGGGCCGGGCTGTGCGGCCGCCCGGCTGTGCGGGCCTGGGCGGGCCGGGCTGGGCGGGCCGGGCTGGGCGGGCCCGGGCTATGCAGCCTGGGCTATGTGGCCTGGGCCGGCCGGCGCCGCGGTCAGCCCGATGCGGCCGCTACGGCTCTCTGTGCACTTTGTGCTGGGCGGCCTGCGCGCGCGGTCTCAGCACCATCAGGTCGACGTTAACGTGAGCTGGCCGGGTGACCGCCCACGTGACGGCGTCGGCGATGTCCTCGTCGGTGAGCGGTTCGGCCACCCCCGCGTAGACGGCGGCGGCCTTCTCGGCATCGCCGCGAAATCGGTTGATCGCGAATTCGGCGGTCTTGACCATGCCCGGCGCAATCTCGATGACCCGGACCGGCTGCCCGCACAGTTCGAGACGCAGTGTCGCGGCCAGCGCATGCACCCCGTGCTTGGCGGCAACGTAGCCACCGCCGCCTTCGTAGGCGACAAAGCCGGCCGTAGAGGACATGACCACGACGGTGCCGTCGCCGCTCGCGATGAGCATGGGCAGCAGGGCCTGCGTGACGTTCAACGTGCCGAGCACATTGACTTCGTACATGGCCCGCCAGTCTTCGGCAGAGCTGTCGGCTATCTGATCAGCGCCGGCGGCGCCGCCTGCATTGCTGATAAGAACGTCACAGCGGTCCAGTGAATCGGCTAGCGCGTCAACGCCGGCCCGATCTGTGACGTCGAGCTGGCTGGCTTCGGCCTGGCCGCCCTCGTCACGGATCCGCGCGACGAGCGCCTCGATACGATCGGCGCGCCGTGCTGCGGCAACGACGTGGTAACCGGCGCCCGCAAGGCGGATCGCCGTGGCCGCCCCGATGCCGCTGCTGGCGCCAGTTACTACCGCTACGCGTTGCATGCTGCGATTCTGCCAGCCGCCGAAGCCGAAGAGCCGGTGGCATCAGCTCAAGGACGAGATCATCCGGTCGAACCTCCGGGCATCAGACAAGGCAGTGTTCCGTTACCTGCTCGACCAGGCTCAGTTCACGACCAAGGATGGCGAATACAAGAGCGGCGACCTGCTGCCCATATGGACCCCGGACCGCCTGAAGATCGCGCGGGAGACCAGCATCTGCATCCGGCAGGTGCGGTACTCGGTCAGGCACCTGGAGCGGCACGGCTGGATCACCGCAACGGGCACTGCCCGGAACGGCCGCACGGCGCCGGGGAAGAAACTCGCCTACGCCCTGTCAATCGGTGACCGGTGCGACTGCACCGGCTGCGTCCATGACCCGGGA
>DATGVY010000471.1:0-3490 GCA_035299845.1 Streptosporangiaceae bacterium | reverse complement strand
ACCATGCAGCGGTCCCATCCTTGTGCGCGTGCCTGCTGCATCGCCAGCCCGGCAGGGGCGCCGGGAGCGCAGGCCGGCACGTCACGCCGGACGGCGTCGAGGACCCTCCGGCTGGGCTGCGCTGCCCTGACCGTGGGGAGGCCGGCGGCGATCCAGTCGACCTTGCCGAGGGCGTAGTCGTAGACGGGCGCGAACCCGAGTTGCGTGAGCCGGCACGCGGCTCGCGGGCTCATGTCTCAAAGGCCGTCCCAGCAGTAGACGATCACCGGCCGGGATCTGTCGAGTTTGGCTGCTGTCCCGGCCGTCAGTGACTTGAGCGGCAAGTTGATGGCACCCGGCAGGTGCTCGTCGTCGAACTCCTCTCGCGGCAGCACCTCGACGAGTTGCGCGCCGGCCTCAACGAGACGGCGAACCTCATCCCGGCTGACCGGCGTCGGCGCCTGCGAGGCTGGCTCGTGATCAGGCATCGGCCAGCACGGCTTGGACCTGCCTGATAGTGACGGACTGATCCCCGCTTGCGCCGGAACAGAGGCGGCACGTCAGTCCGGCCGGGTCACCGGGTCGGGCAAAGCGGTCTCGGACGCTGACCAGGATTGTACGTAGCCCGCGAATCCCTACCCGTCGGGCTTCGTCCCGGTCGCCCGCGGCCCGGCAGGTCACCGGCGTCGCGACATCCCCGAAGGCGTTGAGGGCATCCCGCAGGCGGGCGCCGGTCAGCTGCCAGTTCGGGCGGCCCCCGAAGTGCAGCAGTTCGATCTGCATGGCCCTATCCTCCACCTTCGGGCCGCGGATCAAGCGGGAAGGCCGGGGCCCTCGTCCATTTTCACCGCACCGAAGAAACCGCTTCCCGTGCAGGCCTTCCACCTGCAGCGTCGGAGCCGGCACCGGCGCCGGCTTCGCCTTCTAGGCGGTTCGCGTCCGCCTCGAATGCGGCCCTGTGGCGGGATAGCTCTCAGTCCGGCGCGGGTGGCACACTAGCGTCGCACTGCTGCGACAGTGACCGCATTTGACAGCGGCCTGTCGCACGGATGCACGCCCTAGCTGGGTTCGGACGCTCGTTGCAGGGTGCCGAGGAAGGACGCTGCCCAGTGGCTTACGTCGAATTCGCGGACCCGGCGCCGCATCGCGCGCATCCGGCGCCTGGCCTCGGCCGGCGGAACGGTGGCCGCCCGCATGATGACGTCCTTCATGCCCTCGATATCGTGCGGGTTGACGAGAAACGCGCCGCTGAGCTCGTCGGCCGCGCCGGTGAACTCGCTGAGTACCAGCGCGCCGGTGTCATTGTCGCGGCATGCGACGTATTCCTTGGCTACGAGATTCATGCCGTCTCGCAGCGACGTCACCAGCATTACATCGGCAGCGAGGTACAGCGCGGCCATTTCCTCCGCCGGGTATGTCTGGTGCAGGTAGTGAATCGGCGGGTTGCCGAGCTCGGCATACTCTCCGTTAATCCGGCCCACCGCGACTTCGACCTCGTCGCGTAGCAGCCGGTATTGCTCGACCCGCTCCCGGCTGGGGCTGGCTACCAGCACAAGTGCCGTCCGCAGGGATCCGAATCGTCCCTCGCTGAGCAGCTCGCCGTAGGCGGTCAGACGATGAAGGATGCCCTTGGTGTAGTCGAGCCGGTCGATGCCGAGCAGAACGACGTCTGGTTGTCCCAGCGCCTGCCGGAATCCACTCGCCCGCTCCCTCACCTCCTTCCGGCTAGCGATCTCGGCGAAGCCAGCCGAATCGATGGATATCGGGAACGTCGCGGTCCGGACCTGCCGGCTGGCCGGCAGCGGCCGCCGCACCCCGCGCGCGCCGGCCGCCCGCGCGGCGGCGGCCTCGTCAGCCGGGACATGGTCTTCGGCCGGTACCCGGACAAGTGACCCGCTGGTCACCAACCCGGCCGCCCGGCGGCACGCCCGGCGGAAGTTGGTCGCATCGCCATCGCGCTGGAATCCGAGCAGGTCCGCGCCGAGCAGACCCTCGACGATCTGCCGCCGCCAGGGCAGCTGCGCGAAGATCTCATAACCGGGGAACGGAATGTGGATGAAGACCCCAATGCGCAGGTCGCTGCGCTGCTCCCGGAGCATCTTGGGCACCAGCTGAAGCTGATAGTCATTCACCCACACGGTCGCGCCGGCGGCCGCCTGCTCTGCTGCGGCCCTGGCGAATCGCCGGTTGACCCGGACGTAGGCATCCCACCACGGCCGGCGAAACTCCGGCGGGGCGATCACGTCGTGATACAGCGGCCACAGCGTGGCATTGCAGAAGCCCTCGTAATAGTCGCTGACCTCCTCAGCCGACAGTCCCACGCCGACCAGATGCAAGCCGGCGAGATCGAACGGGCCGGGCGCTTCGCCAGCCGTGCCGGGCCAGCCGATCCATGCACCGCCGGCCTGGCGCATGACCGGTTCCAGGGCGCTGACCAGCCCACCAGGACTTGGCCGCCAGTCTGCATCGCCGCCAGGACCCTCCAGCTGATCGACCGGGAGTCGGCAGGCGGCCACAACAAAGTCATAGTCGCCTGCCGCCCGCGGGGAGTCCAGGGGCAGCGTCTCGTTGGTCTCGTCAGCAGACGGCGCAGCGCGCTCGCCCCGGCCACCAGCGGCTCCGCTCTGCGTAGCCTCGGCATCGGCGGCCCCGTCATCAGCAGACTTCAAATGTCAGCAACCCCTATGCGCCGAGGCACCGGCCCCCACTCTCGCCGGTGGCTGCCACCGTACCCGTCAGTACCGTCGCCGCAGCTCACGACGCGACAATAGCGTCCCCGTCCGCGACCGGCCGACCGCAGGCTTGACCAGCCAGCGCTCACGCTAACCAGCGGCATACGCTCTTCGGCTGCGCTGGCCAGAACAGCGGTAACGCCACCGGGCCGACGAGAAGATCATGAGCAGCCTATGCACAGTCGCTCATCGGCACGACCGAACCTCGGTGCAGACCGCCGGGCGCACAGAAGGCCCAGATCTGCATGTCGCAGTCGGTCACGTTGGGGTGCGCCAGCCTGCGCCAGAACGGCGGATCTTTGCGCAGACCGTCAACGTGGAACGGCTACGCTCGGCCGCTACGTCCTCGACCAAGACGATGTGGTGGCGCGCATGAAGGCTTACCTGGACGGCGTAGACCGCGTGCGAGCCGTTCGAGCAGCCGCCCTTGACGTCCTCCGGTCACACGGCTTCGGCGAGGATGCCGCACGCAAGTGGCTACAGCGGCATCGACCTGAGGAGGCCATAGATGCGTGGCCCCGTGGTCCGCGGCCGTAGTACCAGCTATGGACTGAAGCTAGGTTCACCAACCGGGCACCGCGCAAGTCCGGCCGCACGCTCATCGGCAGAAGCGGTAACTGATGCATGGCATCGTCCCAGGGTCGAGGGAGCCTCGCGCACTCGGCGGCCGAGCCGGAGCGGGCGTAGCGGATGATCTTGCAGTGTGCAGTGCAGCGAGCAGGCAATCCGGGGAGCCGGCACTGGCCCCGAACTCGTGACCTCCTGCAGATCACCAAGTC
>DATGVY010000470.1:0-13261 GCA_035299845.1 Streptosporangiaceae bacterium | reverse complement strand
GGCGGCAGCGGGGGCGCGCTCGTGCCCGTCCGCACCGCGGGCGGCGCCGGGCAGCCCCGCCCGGCGCCGCCCGGGCGGCTGCCCCCGGCCCCCTCGGCACCCGCTGCCGCCAGCGGGAGCCGGCCGGCCGGGGGCGGCCAGGCAGGCCACCAGGCACCGGCCAAGATCCGGAGGGAAGCCGGCGATGGATGACAAGCTGACTCGCAAGAGCCAGGAAGCGTTGTCCGAGGCGGTCAGGCGCGCCGCCGCCGCCGGGAACCCGAATGTCGAGGGGCTCCACCTGCTTGCCGCGCTGATCGAGCAGAGTGGCGGCACGGCGGCTCCGCTGCTCCGGGCCATCGGGGCCGACCCGGCCACCGTCCTGAAGAGAGCGGAGGAGCTACTTGCCCGGCTGCCGCGCGCGGCCGGGACCACGGTCGGCGCACCGGAGACCTCCCGGCAGCTGCTGACCACGCTTGCCACCGCGGCCAGGCGCGCCAGGGAGATGTCGGATGAGTATGTCTCGACCGAGCACCTGCTCGTCGGCCTGGCCGCCGACGGCGGCCAGGCAGCGACGCTGCTGCGCGAGGCCGGCGCCGGGCCGGACGAGGTGCTCAGCGCATTCGAGCAGGTCCGCGGCCACGCCCGGGTGACGACGCAGGATCCGGAAGGGACCTACCAGGCGCTGGAGAAGTACGGCATCGACCTGACCCGCCGCGCCCGCGACGGACAGCTCGACCCGGTCATCGGCCGGGATGCGGAGATCCGGCGGGTGATCCAGGTACTCACCCGGCGCACCAAGAACAACCCGGTGCTGATCGGCGAGCCCGGCGTGGGCAAGACCGCGGTGGTGGAAGGGCTCGCCCAGCGGATCGTGGCCGGTGACGTGCCAGAGTCACTGCGCGGAAAGCGGATCGTGGCTCTCGACCTGGGCTCGATGGTGGCCGGAGCCAAGTACCGCGGCGAATTCGAGGAGCGCCTCAAGGCGGTCCTGAACGAGATCAAGCAGAGTGACGGCGAGATCGTCACGTTCGTCGATGAGCTGCACACGGTGGTCGGGGCCGGCGCGGCCGAGGGCGCGATGGACGCCGGCAACATGCTCAAGCCGATGCTGGCCCGCGGTGAGCTGCGCATGGTCGGTGCCACCACGCTGGATGAGTACCGCGAGCGGATCGAGAAGGATCCGGCCCTTGAGCGCCGGTTCCAGCAGGTCTTCGTCGGGGAGCCGTCGGTGGAGGACACGATCGCGATCCTGCGCGGCCTCCGCGGCCGGTATGAGGCGCATCACAAGGTGCAGATCTCCGACGCCGCGCTGGTGGCGGCGGCGACGCTGTCCGATCGCTACATCACCGCGCGGTACCTCCCGGACAAGGCCATCGACCTGATCGACGAGGCATCCTCGCGGCTGCGGATGGAGATCGATTCCCGCCCGGTCGAGATCGACGAGCTGCAGCGTTCCGTTGACCGGATGCGGATGGAGGAACTTGCCCTGGCCAGGGAGGCCGATCCGGCCAGCAAGGAAAGGCTGGAGCGGCTGCGCGCTGACCTTGCCGACCGGCAGGAGCAGCTGACCGCGCTGGTAGCGCGCTGGGACCGGGAGAAGGCCGGCCTGAACAAGGTAGGCGAGCTGAAGAAGCGGCTCGACGACCTCAAGGGCCAGGCCGACCGGGCGCAGCGGGATGCGGATTTCGAGACCGCGTCGAGACTCATGTACGGGGAGATCCCGGCCCTCGAGCGGGAAATCGCCGCGGCGGCAGCCCAGGCCGCCGCCGACGCCGGGGGTCCCGGCGCCAGCTCGCCGGACGGCCAGCCGGCCGCCGACGCCAGGCCCATGGTCAAGGAGGAAGTGGGACCGGATGACGTCGCGGACGTGGTCTCCGCATGGACGGGCATCCCGGCCGGGCGCCTGCTCGAGGGCGAGACCGGCAAGCTGCTCAGGATGGAAGCCGAGCTCGGCAAGCGGCTGGTCGGCCAGTCCAGGGCCGTCCGGGCCGTATCGGATGCGGTCCGCAGGTCGCGGGCAGGCATCGCCGATCCCGATCGCCCGTCGGGCTCGTTCTTGTTCCTCGGGCCGACCGGAGTCGGCAAGACGGAGCTGGCGAAGGCGCTTGCCGACTTCCTCTTCGACGACGAGCGCGCGATGAACCGGATCGACATGAGCGAGTACTCCGAGCGGCATTCGGTCGCCCGGCTGGTCGGTGCGCCGCCTGGTTACGTCGGCTACGAGGAGGGCGGCCAGCTCACCGAGGCTGTCCGGCGGCGGCCGTACTGCGTCGTGCTGCTCGACGAGATCGAAAAGGCCCACCAGGAGGTCTTCGACATCCTGCTGCAGGTACTCGATGACGGCAGGCTTACCGACGGCCAGGGCCGCACGGTCGACTTCCGCAACACCATCCTGATCCTGACGTCCAACCTGGGCTCGCAGTACATCGCCGATCCCGCGCTGGACGATGCCGCGAAGCAGGAATCGGTCATGACGCTGGTACGGTCGACCTTCAAGCCGGAATTCCTGAACCGGCTTGATGACGTCATCTTGTTCGACGCGCTGTCCACCGAGGAACTCACCGAGATCGTCGACCTGCAGGTGGCCAGGCTGACCCGGCGGCTTGCCGACCGCAGGCTGGCGCTCACCGTCACGCCTGCCGCCCGCGAGTGGCTGGCGGTCACCGGCTTCGACCCGGTTTACGGCGCGCGGCCGCTGCGCAGGCTCATCCAGTCGGCGATCGGCGATCAGCTGGCCCGCGGCCTGCTGTCCGGCGACATCCTGGACGGCGACGTGGTCCTCGTGGACGTCGATGCGGCGTCGGATTCGCTGACCGTGCGCGCCGGCCGGCCGGCCGCTGCCCCGTCGTCCGTCGCGGACGCCGCCTCGTCGAGCAGCCGGTCGTAGTCATCCTCGGGCAGCCCGAGGTCGTTGCGTATCCGGTACCTGAGGCTCAGCAGGAGCCCCAGCTCGGCCCGGTCGTCGCCGGACTGGCCCGGCCCCGGCAGCTCGCCGTCGCTGTCCTCGCCACGGCCGGCCTCGCGCCGCAGGCACAGCTCCACTCCGGCGGTCGCCCAGTCCAGTGCGCCGGTCAGGTCGCCGCGCTCGACGAGCACCTCGGCGACAAGGTCGCAGACCCGCGGATCGCGCCGGCCCTCCGCCTTCAGCTTGCTGATGAGCGCGCGGGCCTCTGCCGACTTGCCGAGCATGAAGAGCGCCCTGGACAACGGGACCCTCGGGTCAACGAATACCGGGCCGCCATCGGCTAGCGCCAGCCGGAATCCGCTCGCTGCCGCGACCGGATCGTCAGCAAGCAGCCATTGTTCGCCGGCCCGCAGGAACGCCTCGGCCCGCGGCATGGATGCGCTCTGCGTGCCGGTGACCGCGAGCCTGCTCATCCGCTGCGCAGCGGCCTTATGATCGCCGCTAAAGGCGGCGTCGAACTCGATTGCGTCAAATTCCTCACGGCTCAAAACGGGCACGATACACAACGTACCCACCCGGACGCGCCTTTCAACGCGCAGCGGCGGCGCCGATCCTGCGCCGAATCCGGCCTATCGCCGTGACCGCTCAAGCGCATCCCAGAACCCGCGCCGCAGGGCGTGCCGCACCTCGTCATGCAGCAGCGAGTCGATCGGCAGCGCCGAGCCCTGAAGCAGCCTGGCCTCCAGGTCAGAAGGCATGCGAGGCTTGCGGGCCAGCACGGCCTCCAGCCACAGGGCAGGAGCATCCCGCGCCACGGCCTCGCCGAATCCGAAACCCTCGGCGTGCGCGGCCTGCACCGCCTCGGCGAGCGATACGGCCACCGGCGGCGGAATGGGTGCCTGGGCGGCCGCGGGCTGCGGGCCGCTATAGGGACCGCTCTGCGGAGCGCCGAATGCGGGGCCGAATGCGCCACCGCCGTGCTGGGCGTGCTGCGGGCCGGGGAACTGGCCGGGCGGCAACTGCTCGGCCGGCCCGCCGTACCCGCCGCCCGCCGACGGCGGATACTGCTCGGCCAGCGGGTACTGCTCGGCCAGCGGGTACTGCTCCGCCGGAGAGTACTGCTCCGCCGGCGAGTACTGCCGAGCCGGGCTGCCCATGCCATGTCGCTGCGACCCGGTCGGCCGGCCGGCTTCCTGTCCTGGCGAGCCTTCGGCGGCCGGGGCAGGCATCCGGTCGAGGAACTGGTCAGCCGGATACGCCTGGGCCCCCGGCCGGGCGGCCTGGTCATCGCCGTGCAGCGGCGCATGCGAGTTTCGCCCCGGCCCGGTCGGGGCCGGCAGCGGGCTCGGCCCCCCGAAGGCGACCTGCGGGCCGCCGGCCCGCTGCGGGCCGCCCGGCTGGTCCGCGGCCTGGCTGTGCAGTCCGGCCGGCTGGCCTGGCTGCCCCGCCAGCCCGGCCGGCTGGCCGTGCAGACTGCCGGGCTGAGCCTGCTGCACGCCGCCTGCGGGGCCCGGCTGGTCCGCGGCCTGGCTGTGCAGTCCGCCCGGCTGGCCTGGCTGCCCGGCCGGCTGGCCTGGCGATCCGCCCGGCTGCTGGCCCTGGACTGCGGCCGGCTGGGCAGGCAGGTCGGCTGGCTGGCTCCGCCCGGGGCGCTGTTCTTCCTGCGGAGCCGGGCGGGCACCGGGCAGCGGCTGCGCGGTCCGCTGGTACTCCGTCACGACCGGGGCGGTGTAAATGGCGGGCGGAGCGGGCAGCGCCGCTGCGGGCAGTCCATGGTGAGTCACGGCGCCAACCGCCGATCCGTGGCCGTTGGCCAGGGATCGTCCTGAATAGGCGCCGGCCTGGTATTCCTCGTCCAGGTGAGCAGGCTCCGCGCCGGGGATCAGGTCAACGAACGGGCGCAGGTGAACGCCGCCAATCTCCAGGATATCGTCGCATTCCTGGCGCAGCGGCCGGGAGATCGTCCAGTTCCCGTCGACGGTGATGTGCACGAGGATTACCCGTATCCCGAGGTCCTGCACTTCTGCGACGACCTCGGCGAGATCTTCCTCACCGCTGACCAGGATAGCGTCACTGATCGCGCCGTTCCTGGCCAGGGTGGTCAGGTCACGGTGCATCTCGGTCTCTACGCCTTCGCGGCGGCCCGGGCGCATCTTGCCCAGCCGCAGCTTGAGTCCGGGGAGGTCGGCGAGGGTGTTGTGCTCGGGTGCCCGCCGTCCCTCGACCGTCGCCTCGTACCAGTAGCATCGCAGCAGAGCCAGGCCGCTGCGGTCCCGCGAAAGCCCGGACAGGAATTTGAGCAGACCGGAATAGTCCCAGGAAACAGAGTCTCGGCGGCGGGTGCCGTGGACGGCCATTGCGCCATCGGCGAGCATATAACCCGCGTCCACGAACAGCGCGCAACGATCCACGCGACACCGTCCTTCCCTCGACGCGAGACGTTACCAGCGCCCGGCCACCGCTGTGACAAATAGCGCGGATCAGGGACGTACGTGCTCACCATGCACGATTCGGTGACCCGGCACCCAGCATGCCAGGCCCGGCAGCCCGCTGGGGCAGCCGGGACCGAACCCGGGGCAGGGCGGGATAGGGTCAGGTTCCGTGACCGACCATGACGACCTGCTCGGCATGATCAAGAGCCAGGCCATCGTGCCCGGGGACGTCATCTTGTCATCTGGCCAGCGGGCGAGCTGGTACATCGACCTTCGCCGGATACTGCTGGCTGGCCGGGCGGCTCCGCTGGCTGGCCGCGTCATGCTCGGGGTGACTGCGGACCTGTCGTACGATGCGGTCGGCGGCCTGACCCTCGGCGCGGATCCCGTGGCCACCGCGATGATGCATGCGGCAGCCGCGCGCGGCCGGGTGCTTGACGCCTTCGTGGTGCGCAAGGCGGAGAAGTCCCACGGCCTGCAGCGGCGGATCGAGGGCCCGGACGTCGCCGGCCGCCGCGTGCTCGCCGTGGAAGACACCTCGACGACCGGCAACTCGGTGCTGACCGCGGTCGACGCGCTTCGCGAGGCCGGCGCTGACGTGGTCGGCGTGGCCGTCATCGTGGACCGCGGCGCGCGCGCCCACGTCACCGGGCGAGGGCTGCCCTATCGCGCCGCCTATGAACTGTCCGACCTGGCGCCGGGTAGTGACTAGTGCCCGGCCAGGGCATGCAATGCGGAGATCCCCACCAGGAGGAGGACGATCACCGCTATGACGACGACCGCGACGATCACGTACCGCAGGCGCTCCCTGGGATCGGCATCATGACGTCCCATGCAGCGAGACTAGCCCCGCCAACGTGCTTACGAGCCAGTTAGCGCCGGTAACCGGCCACCTGCCGGTGCCGGGCCAGCGCAGGCTCCGGGATACTTGGGGACGCCTGCACGACAACAGGGAGTAACCGTCATGCCTATCGCGACCCCAGAGATCTACGCCCAGATGCTGGACCGGGCCAAGGAGCACGGCTTCGCCTACCCGGCTATCAACGTGTCATCGAGCCAGACCCTGAATGCAGCGCTCCGCGGATTCGCCGAGGCCGGGAGCGACGGGATCATCCAGGTCTCCACCGGCGGCGCCGAGTACCTGTCCGGTGCCGCGGTGAAGGACATGGTGACCGGAGCGGTCGCGCTGGCCAGCTTCGCCGCCGCCGTGGCGGCGCGGTATCCGGTCCACATCGCGCTGCACACCGACCACTGCCCGAAGGACAAGCTGGACGGATTCGTCCGCCCGCTCGTCCGGATCTCCAGGGAGCGGGTGGCGCGCGGCGAGGAGCCGCTGTTCCAGTCCCACATGTGGGACGGCTCCGCCGTCCCGCTCGCCGAGAACCTGCAGATCGCCTCGCGGCTGCTGGACGACTGCGCGAGCGCGCACGTGGTCATGGAGCTGGAAATCGGGGTAGTCGGCGGCGAGGAAGACGGCGTCGTCGGCGAGATCAACGAGAAACTGTACAGCACGCCCGATGACGCGCTGGCGACCGCTGAGGCACTCGGGCTTGGCGAGCGCGGCCGGTACATTCTCGCGGCCACGTTCGGCAACGTGCATGGCGTGTACAAGCCGGGGCACGTCAGGCTGCGGCCGTCGGTGCTGGCCGACATCCAGGCGGCGGCCGGCCGCAAGTACGGCCGGGAAAAGCCGTTCAACCTCGTCTTCCACGGCGGGTCGGGCTCGGCACTTGAGGACATCAGGGAGGCGATCTCCTACGGCGTGGTCAAGATGAACGTGGACACCGACACCCAGTACGCGTTCACCAGGCCGGTGGCCGGCCACATGTTCACCAACTACGACGGCGTCCTGAAGATCGACGGAGATGTCGGCAGCAAGAAGGCCTACGACCCGCGCAGCTGGGGCAAGGCAGCGGAGCAGTCGATGACCGACCGCGTAGTGCGCGCCTGCGAGGACCTGATGTCCGCGGGCAAGCGCCTGACCTGAAGGATGGCCGGCATGACCTATGAGAACCTGCTCGGCGGGCCGCCGCCCACCTACCTGCCAGGGAACGAGGCGGCCAGCGCCGCGCTGAAGGCCGCCGAGGACCCGGCCAGCGTCGCCGCCCGGTTTCCCGCCTGCTGCGAGGCCTGGGCCGCCCTGGCGCAGCGGTCGCTCGGCCAGGGCGACCCGGTCGCCGCCTACGCGTACGCCCGGACCGGCTATCACCGCGGCCTGGACCAGCTGCGCCGGGCGGGCTGGAAGGGATACGGCCCGGTCCCCTGGGAGCACGAGCCGAACCAGGGCTTCCTGCGCGCCCTGCACATGCTCGCCAGCGCCGCCGCGGCCATCGGCGAGGACGACGAGGCCGAGCGCTGCAGCGGCTTCCTGCGGGACAGCAGCCCGGCCGCCGCCGCGGCGCTCGAGTCCGCCTGATCAAATGCCGGCCATTGTGATCGTGGGTGCCCAGTGGGGCGACGAGGGCAAGGGCAAGGCGACCGATCTGCTCGGCGAGAGCGTTGACTATGTCGTCAGGTACCAGGGCGGCAACAACGCCGGGCACACGGTGGTCATCGGCGACGAAAGCTACGCGCTGCACCTGCTGCCCAGCGGGGTGCTCTCGCCGGAGGTAACGCCGGTCATCGGCAACGGCGTGGTGATAGACCCCGGCGTCCTGATCGAGGAGATCGACGGACTGCGAGCGCGCGGGATCTCCTGCGATCGGCTGCTGATCTCGGCTAACGCGCATCTGATAATGCCGCATCACCGCGCGCTGGACAGAGTGACCGAACGATTTCTCGGCACGGCAAGGATCGGCACCACCGGGCGCGGCATCGGCCCGGCCTACGGCGACAAGGCAGCGCGGATGGGCATCCGCGCGCAGGATCTCTTCGACCCAGGAATCCTCGGCCAGAAGCTCGAGCTCGTGCTGCGGGAGAAGAATCAGATGCTCGCCAAGGTCTACAACCGCCGGGGAATCGACGCCGCCGCGGTATCGGCCGCCTACCTCTCCTACGGCGAGCGGCTGCGGCCCTATCTCGCCGACACGGGCCTGATCCTGAACAGGGCACTCGACGACCAGCAGGTGGTGCTGCTCGAGGGCGCCCAGGCGACCCTGCTCGACGTCGACCACGGCACCTACCCGTTCGTCACCTCATCTTCGCCCACCGCGGGCGGCGCCTGCGCCGGGTCCGGCATCGGCCCGACCAGGATCACCAGGGTGATCGGCATCGTGAAGGCGTACACGACGCGGGTCGGCGCCGGGCCGTTTCCGACCGAGCTGACCGGGCCGCAGGGCGAGTGGCTGCGCAAGACGGGCGGCGAGTACGGGGTGACAACCGGCCGGGAGCGCCGGACCGGCTGGTTTGATGCTGTCATCGCCAGGTACGCGACCAGGGTCAACGGCATCACCGACTACTTCCTGACCAAGCTGGACGTACTGTCCGGCCTGGAACAGGTCCCGGTCTGCGTGGCCTACGACGTGGCGGGCACGCGGCACGAGGAGATCCCGGTCACGCAGACCGACTTCCATCACGCCGTCCCGGTGTACGAGTACCTGGACGGCTGGTGGGAGGACATCTCAGCGGCGCGGCAGTTCAGCGATCTCCCGCGCAATGCGCAGGCCTACGTCAGGGCACTGGAGGAGAAGATCGGCGCGCCGGTCGCGGCGGTGGGCGTGGGGCCGCGCCGTGATCAGACCCTGCAGCTGCGCCCGCTGATCTGAGCACCGGCCGCCAGCCGCCGTCCGGGCGGGATCACGTGCCGGGGGCCACAGCACCGCCAGCACCCGCCGGTGGCCGCCATCGGCCGGAGACAGATCCAGTTTCGCGAAGAGGGCGACCGTGCCAGGCGCGGCCGGAGCGCTGGCAATCCGCTTGTTCGATGGCCGGCCCGGTAGGCTCAGCCGGGTGCGGATCTTGGTAATCGGCTCCGGCGGCCGTGAGCATGCCCTCTGCCGGGCGCTGGCCCGCGACCGCGGCGTGACCGGCCTGCACGCCGCACCGGGCAATCCGGGCATCGCCCGGCTTGCGCAGATCCATGACGTCGCCCTGGCCGACCCGGCCGGCATCGCGGCCCTGGCCACCCGGCTAGCCGCCGGCCTCGTCGTGATCGGCCCGGAGGCGCCGCTGGTGGCCGGCGCAGCCGACGCCGTCCGGGCGGCCGGCATCGCCTGCTTCGGGCCCGACCGGGAAGCGGCCATGCTGGAAGGATCGAAAACCTTCGCCAAGCAGGTCATGCTCGCCGCCGGGATCCCGACCGCAGCCGCGCGCAGCTGCGTCAGCAGCGCCGATGTCAGCGACGCGCTTGACACGTTCGGGCCACCGTACGTGGTGAAGGCGGACGGGCTCGCCGCCGGCAAGGGGGTGGTCGTCACCACGGATCGCCGCGAGGCGGCCAGGCACGCGGCCGCCTGCGGCGCGGTCGTCATCGAGGAGTTCCTGGACGGTCCTGAGGTGTCCGTCTTCGCGCTCGCCGACGGGGACGCGGCGCTCCCGCTGCTGCCCGCGCAGGACTACAAGCGCGCGCATGACGGAGACTCGGGCCCGAATACCGGCGGCATGGGGGCCTACGCCCCGCTGCCCTGGGCCCCATCCGGGCTCGCCGCCGAGGTGCTCTCCGCGGTCATCCAGCCGGCCCTGGCTGAGATGCGCAGCCGCGGCACGCCCTACCGCGGGCTGCTGTACGCCGGGCTGTGCCTGACCACCGCGGGGATCCGGGTGGTGGAATTCAACGCCCGGTTCGGTGATCCGGAAACCCAGGTCATCCTGGACCGGCTGGTCACGCCGCTAGCCGGGCTGCTCGACGCCGCGGCGAACGGCGGCCTGGCGGGCGCCGGGCCGCTCGGCTGGGCGCCCGGCGCCGCGGTCACCGTGGTGATCGCCGCGGAGGGCTACCCGGCCGCGCCGGCCAGCGGCGACCAGATTGACGGCCTCGAAGATGCGCAGCGGCAGCCTGGCGCGTATGTCCTGCACGCTGGCACATCCGCGAACGGGGCTGGCGGGCTGAGATCGAGCGGCGGCCGGGTGCTCAACGTAGTGGGAACGGGCCGGGACCTGGCCGGCGCGCGCGCCGCCGCCTACCGGGCGGCGAGCCTGATCAGGATGCGCGGCGGCTGGTACCGCACGGACATCGCGGCGCAACCCTGCATAGCGGCGGAATCCGGGCCATGAGCTCCGCCGGAGCGGACCCGATCCGGACCCAGGCCTATGAAACCCGGGTTTGATATGGCTTTTCGCCTATCAAACCCGGGTTTCATAGGGCAAGGCCCGGGGCGGAGCAGACCGGGATGAGCGAGCCAGGCGAGGCGGGAAAGTCAGCAGTGCAGGGCGGGGCCCGCGGCTCCGACACCCAGCACGAGGACAGCGCGCTGGCCGGGGCGGCCGGGCTGCAGCTACGGGTCACGACCATCGAGCTGTTCTTCGACCTGGTCTTCGCCTTCACCCTCACCCAGCTGACCGCGCTGCTGGCCGACGAGGCGTCACTGGCCGCACTGGCGCAGGTGCTGCTCATCTTCACGCTGATCTGGTGGATGTACGCGGGATACGCCTGGCTGACCAACGCCCGGCCGCCGGTCCGCAGCGCCGAGCGGCTGCTGCTGCTCGTCGGCATGGCCGGCCTGCTCATCGTCGGGCTGGCGATACCGGCTGGCTTCAGCAGCAACGGGGTGCCGCTCGGACTCGGATACCTGGTCGTCGTCCTCGTGCACGCCACGCTGTACTTCCGGGTCAACAGGAACATCCTGCGGATCGCGCCCTTCAGCATCGCCTCGGCGCTGCTGATCATCGCCGCCGGGATACTGTCCCGGCCCGCCGGGAATCACCGGCCTGCGGTCTACGCCCTGTGGATCCTCGCGGTAGTGATCCAGCTCGGCTCACCGCTGATCGTGCACCCGCGGGGCCTGTTCGGCCTGCGGCCCGCGCATATCGTCGAACGGCACACCGCCCTGGTCATTGTCGCGCTCGGCGAGTCGGGCGCAGCCGTCGGAATCGGCGCTGCCCAGCTGGCCGATCGCGTCGGCGGAATGAGCACCGGGCTGGTCGCCGTGACGCTGCTCGGTCTCGCCCTGTCCGCCGCGCTGTGGTGGGCACTGTTCGGGGGCAATGAGGACGAGCAGGCGGAGCGGGCGCTGACTGGTGCGGACAGCGGCCGTCGCACGGCTGTCATCCTGAATGCCTATTTCTACGCCCATACACCGCTGCTGCTCGGCGTCATCGCCGTCGCGGCCGGGATCGAGCAGTCGATCGCCCGCGCCGCGGCGCCGCCGTCGGCCGAGCCGACCGCAGCGGCGATCGCGCTGGCGGCGGGAACGGTGGCGCTGCTGGCCGGCGATATCGCGTTCCGGCGGCTGCTCCGGATCGGCCGCGGCAGGCTGCGGATGGTTGCCGCGGCGGCGGCGGCCGCGACCGTCGGAGCCGGGCTCTCGGCGGGCCTGCCGGCCCAGATGGCGCTGCTCGCCGCGATTCTCATCGCCATGATCGCCGCGGAGCGGCGGTTTAAGCCGTCCGCCGACGGCGACCTGCCCGGTGCCTCCGCGGCCGGCGTTGCGGCAGGATAGGGCCGTGATAGAGCGCTATACCCTGCCCGAGATGGGCCAGCTCTGGAGCGAGGCGCACAAGTACGAGATCTGGTGCCGGATCGAAATCCTCGTCCTGCAGGCGCACGCAGCGGCGGGGACGGTCCCGGCCAGCAGCGTCGGCCCGGTGCGGGCCGCGCCGCCGCCGACGCCCCGGGCGGTTGCCGAGCTTGAGGCCGTCACCGGCCACGATGTGATCGCCTTCCTGACCGCGTGGGCGGACAACACCTCGCCGCGCGAGGCGGCCGCCTATGTCCATTTCGGGATGACCTCCTCCGACCTGCTCGACACGGCGCTCGCGCTGCAGCTGACCGAGGCGACCGACCTGCTGGCCGGCAAGTCCGCCGCGCTGGTCGCCGTGCTGCGCGAGCACGCGCTCGCGCACGCGGGCACCCTGCGCGCGGGCCGCACCCACGGCATTCACGCCGAGCCGGACGTCTGGGGCCACCGGGTAGCCGACTTCGCGTTCGCCATGGCGCGCTGCCGCGACCGGCTGCTCCGGGCCCGTACCGCGGTCGCCGTGGGAAAGCTGTCCGGGCCGGTCGGCACCTACTCCAACATCGACCCGGCGATCGAGACGCGGGTGCTGGCCGAGCTCGGCCTGCGGCCCGCCGACGTCGCCACGCAGGTCGTGTTCCGCGACGGGATCGCCGAGTGGGTGAGCGTGCTCGCGCTGACGGCCACCGTCTGCGAGGCCATCGCGCTGGAGGTGCGGCACGGTCAGCGGACCGAGGTCGCCGAGCTGGCCGAGCCGTTCGGCCAGGGCCAGAAGGGCTCGTCCGCGATGCCGCACAAGCGGAACCCGGTCATCTCGGAGCGGATCTGCGGACTCGCCAGGATCGTCCGCGCCCAGGTCACGCCGGTGCTGGAAGGAATGCCGCTCTGGCATGAGCGGGACATCTCGCACTCATCCACCGAGCGGGTGGCGCTGCCCGATGCGGCCATCACGACCGACTACCTGCTCGCCCAGACCACCGGGCTGGTGACCGGCCTGGTGGTGGACGCGGCGCGGATGCGCGCCAACCTGGAGCTGACCCGCGGCCTGATCTACACCTCGGCGGTCCTGCTTGAGCTCGTCGCGGCGGGAATGTCAAGGGAGGATGCGTACGCGCTGGTCCAGGCGGCCGCGATGGACAGCTGGGAGCACGGCACCCAGTTCCGCGAGACCCTCCGCAAGCATGCGGCGGACCGCAGCCAGCCGCTGGACGAGGCCAGGCTGGACGAGGCGTGCCGCCCGGAGCGGTACGTCGCCAGGCTCGGGCCCGTCTTCGAGCGGCTTGCGCGGCTGGCGTGACGGCCGCGGGCCCGGCCGCGAAGCCATGAGGCATCTCTACTCCGGCAAGGTCAGGGAGCTGTACGAGACAGCCGACGGCGTGCTGCTGCTCGTC